>CAWVZP010000001.1:0-65664 GCA_963934675.1 uncultured Gammaproteobacteria bacterium
CTCAAATTCGTTGGGCTATCGATGCCCAACACAAGCAAAAATTGGGATTACCACCAACCATCGAAAATACCTGGCAGCAGGCAAAGCAACGATTGTTCGCCGGATACGCAATGACAGGCGATGTCTACTGGCATGGTATTGCTGCCCTGTCGCAAGTGCAGGGTGAACGCGCATTGCATATCGGTAAGTTTTGGAATTTTTTTGAACACCTGCAACAGTGGCGAAAACGATTAACCCAACCACAAAGCTCACATGACTGGCAAACGTCACTACTGTCTTTGCTCGATGATTTTTTCCTCGAACTGAGTGGCGGTGATGGGCAACTGCAACACATTCGTGATGTAATTTCGGAGCTCGGCACTAACAGCGAAATGGACATGTCCCCAGAACTGGTGAGCTTTTGGATGGAACAGCAGTTAGCCTCACAGGAAAAACCAGGGGGATTATTTTCAGGCGGCATCACTTTTTGTGGCATGCGTCCTATGCGCTGCCTACCGTTCGAAGTAATCTGCTTACTCGGTATGAATGATGGTGATTTTCCTCGTCGCGACAGTCAGGTTGATTTCGATCTTATGAACAATAGCTGGAAACCGGGTGACCCGCTAAAAGGTGACGAAGATCGCTACCTCATGCTGGAAACTCTACTGTGTACTCGAAAGGCGCTTTACCTCAGCTACTGTGGTCGCAGCCTAAAAGATAACGGCGAATGCATGCCTTCAGTATTAGTCCATGAATTACTCGATTTTGTCGACCTTCGCTTCAAATTGGATCCTGTTGCTAAAAATCAAGCTGGCATTAGCATGAGTCAACAAATCACCACGATTCATCCAATGCAGGCATTTTCCGAATCAAATTTTCAGTTGCCACTGCAAAGTTATAATCAGTATTGGTGTGATATTGCTAACCAGTTAACACAATCAAAACCGGCTAAACTGAGGCTAAACTGGTCTCAGCAACCCTTGGTTCCGGTATCGGAAGACGTGCCTTTGAGTAACCTCGATCTGCTGCAACTCTGTCGTTTTTTGAGGCACCCAGTTGAATATTTTTTCCGCCAACGGCTCAAAATTTATCTTTATTCTGAAGACTTGGCTATTGATGAAGAAGTTTTTGACTTAGCTGGTTTAGAAAAATGGCATCTTAAACAACGTTTAGCCAATGATTATCTAAATCAGGTCGAAACCAATACCCACCATTTATCTGCTGAAGGCCTGTTACCCCATGGCCCTGCGGCGCATAGCTGCGTTGCTGCTATTAGCGATGCTCAGGAAAATTTGTTACTGCAACTTCGACCCTTTTATGGAGAAAAGGCTGAGCCTAAAAATATTTCGTTATCGTTTGATGCCAACATTTTATTAAATGGTTCGGTTGAAAATTATTATTCAAAACTAGGATTAATGGAATTCACCAGTAGCAAACTGCAAGGTAAGCACTTCCTTTCTCTTTGGGTCAAACACCTTGCGATGTGCGCGACAAAACAATTTAATAAAGACGAGATGAGTTGTTTAATCTGTAGTGATCAGACAATGGTTTTTTCGCAAATAGAGGCCCAACAGGCGCAGTGCCAGCTGGCCGATTATGTCGGTTTATTTCAACAAGGTGTACAGTTGCCTCTGCCTATTTTTCCTGCGGCTAGTTATGCATTTGCTCACAATTTTTGTAAAAAAGGGGATGCTGAAAAAGCCACTAGTGCCGCTCATAAAGTCTGGCAAAGTAATAGTTGGGGAGGCTACTCAACCGGTGACGTTGATGATGCTTATATTCAATTAGCTCTACGCAACAACCTGCAAGACCCACTCGCGACAGATCCGTTTCGCGAACACGCACAAACACTCTATGAATTGGCCTTAAGTAACGGTGAATTTTCGTGATTCATAATCTACCCGAAATGCTTGACGCTGAGAAGATGCTGAGTATTGATCTTAACGGCATTAAATTGATTGAAGCGAGTGCTGGTACAGGTAAAACTTATACCATTGCCAACCTTTATTTACGTTACATTTTAGAGGGTCGTACACCGTCAGAGATTTTAGTCGTGACTTTCACTAATGCGGCCACGCAAGAATTACGGGGTCGTATCCGAGCACGTTTATTTCAAACGCTTCAGTTATTCGACACATCCGTTGCATCATCCGATCAATTTTTATCTGAACTCTTTAAACAATGGCAGGGTTTTGAACAAGACCAACAGTCTTTATGGTTTGACCGATTGCAACTGGCGCTTCGTTGTATGGATGAATCATCGATCTCAACGATTCATAGTTTTTGTCAACGAGCGATGCAGGATCACGCACTACAAAGTAATCAATTTTTTGAAACTCATTTAATGGCGGATGATCGGTTGCTTTGGGAGCAAGCATTAAAAGACTGGTGGCGTACCAATAGTTACTCATTGCAACAATCTGATTGGGATTTATTAGAGTCATCGCTTGGCGGTATCGAAACCCTCATTAAGCTGCAACAAGAGATCCGTAACAGCCATGCGGTTAAGTGGTTTCCAGTTGTTGATAAAACATTGGCGGAACTGTATTCAGAATGGCACGCACTAGACGATGTGGTGAAGCAGCTTGGTCAGGCATGGCAAACTGAGCGTCACTCAATATTTGATATTTTGCTTAATTCGACGGCCTTGTCGCGTGGCGTTAAGCTACCGTATCACAAGGACAACCTTGAAGAATTCATGGCCGAGATTGATTACTGGTTTGGTTCAGATCAGCCACTCAAAATACCCAAAAGCGCCAAATATTTAGGTTCTACTGGACTGTATGAAAACTCAAAGCCGAAACAACGAGGCAAAGATGACAGCCTGGATCATTCGTTCTTTCTGGCCATGGAAGACTTTTTACAACAAGTAACGCAGATTCTATCAGCCTTTCGTTCAGTTGCTTTATTGAAAGCTTTTGAGTATTCAACTGACAATGTCCACCAGCAAAAAAATCAAAGCAGGTCACTCGCTTATGACGATCAGTTAAACCTGCTACTCGATGCACTTCGCAAACCGCAGTCAGATAAGTTGATAGCTGATCTTCGAACCCATTTTCCAGTCGCGATGATTGACGAGTTTCAAGATACTGATGCGACCCAGTATGAAATTTTCGAACGACTGTATTTTTCACAAGACAATCTTAGCCTAACCATGATTGGTGACCCTAAACAGGCTATCTATAGTTTTCGCGGTGGCGACATTTTTACCTACATGAAGGCACGTAATGCGCCAGAGGTTGGTCTTTGGTCGCTGAAAAAAAACTGGCGCTCACAGTCAGATTTGATAAAAGCGGTTAACGCTTTTTTCACCAGTCACAATGCCCCTTTTATCTACGATGATGCTATTAACTTTACCGAGGCACAGGCAGCGCCACAATCAACCGCTGCTGGCCTTAGTCTTAACGGCGCAATTCAGTCACCGATCACACTTTGGCATATTCCGCTGAATGAAAAAAACAAAACTTTTTCGAAAGATTTAATCAGTCAGCGTCTAAATGAAGCAACCGCCAATGAAATAGTATCGCTTATTTTAGCCGGACAAAAAGGTAATGCTTTCTTTGGTGACCATGCCTTACGCAGTGGTGATATTGCGGTATTGGTTCGTACCTCTCTTGAGGGTGATGAACTTCGCCGGGTGCTTTCGATCAAGGGCGTCAAGTCTGTTACGATTGGTAAAGATAAAATATTTGATAGTGAAGAAGCTCATGCCTTGTATGACTTACTCCAAGCCGTTGGACACTATAGTGATCGACAAAGTTTACGTCAGGCCGTTGCTAGCCCACTGCTAGGCCATGACTATCAACATATCGCTTCTATCCTTGATGATTCTGATAGCTGGCAACAGTGGATCGGAAACTTTCGTGATTTACATAAGCTTTGGATCGGCAAGGGCTTTATTGCCATGTTTCAGCCCTTACTCCATCGCCTTGAAATTCCCCAAACACTTGCGATGTCTGAAAACGCCGAACGCCGCCTAACCAATTTGTTGCACCTTGGCGAAGTATTACAGCAGCAATCGAGGCTCTGCGCAGGCATTGATAGTCTGCTTGCCTGGTTTCAAAAACAGATGACGGAAGCAGATACCGACGAAGCTGAACTACGCCTCGAAAGTGATGCGGCATTGGTTAAAATTGTGACCATCCACAAGAGTAAAGGTCTTGAATATCCCGTCGTGTTTTTACCTTTTCTTTGGAACTGTCGAGCAGGTAGTTATAAACCGGATGATTTAATACGCTTTCATGATGAACAATTTAATCCCGTTATCGACATGGGTAGCAACCGTCGTGAACAACACCAGTGTATCGCCGAAAAAGAAAGACTAGCTGAAGATTTACGCTTGCTCTACGTTGCACTGACCCGTGCGCGCAGCAAGGTCTATCTTGCCTGGGGTGATGTTGGTGGTGCAGCCAGTAAAGGGCAACCTTATCAGTCTGCTCTGGCTTATTTACTCCATTCTGAGCAAACACCCGAAGACTTAACAATACAACTACCCTGTGGTTTTACGGACCCATCGATTATACCTGCAGACTTGGACAAGCTGGTGGCAAGAAGTGGAGGTCGAATAGCAGTGTCAACTTTACCTGAATTAACGGACTCAGTAGCTATACAGATTAATAACAAGCGGGTTGTGTTGGTCGAGGCAACTCCGTATCGAGCCCAAAAAGTAACGGCCTGGCGTATCGCGAGTTTCTCCAGTTTGACAAGGGATGTACATCAAGCTTCGCACCGGGGGTCGAACACACTTAGTAATGACCCAGTTTTTAATTTTCCTGCTGGTAGCCATGCAGGTTTGCTGCTGCACCACTTGCTGGAAGAGCTTGATTTTAGCACCAACATATCGGTCCAATGTAGCCAACTTATCCCTAGATTTGCGCCCAGATATGGACTTGATGCCCCGGAGCATTATAAAACTCTGGTACATTGGATAGAACAAGTGGTGGCAACCGAACTCAATATTAACGGATTATCGCTATCCAAACTCAATCAATCGCAGCGCTTAAACGAACTCTCGTTTGATTTTGCATTAGATCATCTCGACATTGACCAATTAAATCGCCTGCTGGCACAAATCTTCCACTCATCTTCTATCAGTTCTGGCATCGAACCCATTTCAGCCGTAGGATTTCAAGGCCTTATTACCGGCATAATCGATCTTATTTTTGAATTTGAAGGTAAGTTTTATGTTGCTGATTATAAGAGCAACCACTTAGGTCATAATCTCCAGGATTACGCACCTGATGCTTTAAGCCAAGCTATTATTGATAGGCGGTATGACTTACAGTATTTGATTTATTCCATAGCGCTGCATCGTTATCTAGCAACACGAATAACTGACTATAAATACGAAACCCATTTTGGTGGCGTTTATTATTTATTTATTCGAGCCATGCGTCCTGAATTTGGTTCTACTTACGGCGTTTTTTTTGAGCTACCCAATTATGAGCATATTTGTGCACTCGAAAAATTGTTAATACTACCGCTTGATGTAAGGTCTCGGGCATGAGTTTAGCTTTAAAACAGCTTGCGAAAGCCGGCGATATCTCTTACTTAAGCTATTATTTTGCCGAGTTTATTGCTCAGCAGTCTGATTTCGAAATGGATGACCTTGTTGTAATTAGTGCGGCATTGGTGAGCGAGAAAAACCAGCAAGGAGATGTTTGTGTTGTTTTGGACCAGTACCTTAATCAGCCTTTGTTTTCTACTATTGTTTCGATCATACCAACATTGCCTAAGGTTACTTCTATTTCGGCTTGGCAAAAGTTACTTGAGGATTCCCCCTGTGTCGGAAACCCCGGTGACAACTCACCTTTAATCCTAGAAGGCAAACGATTGTACTTAAACCGGTTCTGGTTTTATGAAACTCAGGTTGCTCAATCAATTTTGGCTAGATTGAGTCATCCAGTGCCGATAGATCAGGCACGATTTCTACCTTGTTTAAGACAGTTATTCCCCGATGTAGATAAAACTAGCGATTCCGTGGGCCAAATGATTGCAGTTGCCATTGCGGCTAGCCATCGCTTTTCTGTTATTTCTGGAGGCCCTGGTACGGGTAAAACCACCACCGTCGTCAAACTACTCTCATTGCTACTGTCGCAGTCTCCCCAGATGCGCATCCAGCTCGCTGCCCCGACGGGTAAAGCCGCTATGCGCTTAGTTGACTCTATCCAAACCCAGATCAGCAACCTTTCTAAGAGCAATATCTCTGAGGACAATCTTGTCGAAGATCGTATTATCCAAAGCTTAATTCCGACAGAGGCCAGCACTATTCATCGCTTACTCGGATATGGCAATCAAAAGTATCGATATTCTCGAGATCATCCACTGCAAATCGACTGCATTGTTGTTGATGAAGCCTCAATGATTGATCTTACCTTGATGTATCATTTAATGGATGCATTACCGCCATACGCCCGAGTTATATTACTCGGTGATCGAGATCAACTGGCTTCGGTCGCAGCCGGTAATGTGTTGGGTGACATCACCGGTCATGGTCTTTCAATTGGCTATACGCAATTGCAGACAGATTTTATTGATTCGATTATGACTAGCCTGTTGCCAGTTGAACAACCGATTGGGCAAACCACTGAACCAACGGATGAACAACCCATTGCAAACGCAATTGCGCTTCTTAAACATAGCTATCGTTTTAAATCTGATAGTAGCATTGGCCAATTGGCGGTATTCATTAATCAGGGCTTTGGACAACAAGTGATTGATTTATTGTCGGCAGGCGGCGAAAACCTTTACTGGCAACATGATATCGGTAAAGCACTTGCAGCTGACACGCTCGACTGGATCATTAACCAATATAAAATTGTCATTTTTGCCAAAACTGTGGATGAAGCTCTTGTTGCGTTTGAAAAAATTAGAATCTTGTGCGCTATACGCTCTGGTCCGTTTGGTGTAACTGAAATAAATCGTCTAATTACAGCACGAATTTTGGCACAAGGATGGATTAAGAAAAGGCTGCTTGATTCCAATAAATTTGACCCTAAACAAAGCGACTACTACCAGGGTCAACCTCTACTTATTACTCAAAATGACTATGAATTAAATCTATTCAATGGTGATGTCGGCATGGTGTGGCCAGACGCGTTGGGGAGTTTACGTGCTTATTTTCGGGGTCCTAACAGCAGTCTACGTGAATTACATTTACAAAACCTGGCCGAACATACCACTGCCTGGGCAATGACCGTACACAAATCTCAAGGTTCAGAGTTCGATATCGTATTACTCGTGATACCCTGTGACGAATCTAGCCATTCGCTCAGCCGAGAACTTTTATATACCGGTGCAACTAGAGCGCGACAGCAGTTATATATTCACTCATCGACTGCTTCAATTATTTCTAGCTGTCATACAATCACTCAGCGAAACTCTGGCCTTGCTCAAAAGCTCGGATGGATGGACTGCTGATTTATATGTTTTTAGCCGAAAGCTTTTATTACCGACAAAATGACCTAAATATCTATTTATGTCATTTTCTTAGGACTAAGAAGATTGAGTTCAGCATCGCCCTATTATGAATAAATTTTCATTTGGTACCGCGCTCATTGTTGATGATGATCTAGCCAATCGTTTCATTCTTAAAAAGTTACTAGAGCAATACAACTATCGAATTGTAGAAGCTAGCAATGGCCAAGAAGCAATTGACCAATACCATAAAGAAAAACCCAACATTATTTTTATGGATGTCATCATGCCAATAATGGATGGATATGATGCCACCATTCTAATCAAGGCCGCTGCCGGAAGTAATTTTGTGCCTGTGATTTTTTTGACTGTAATGAGTGATGAAAAATCAATTACCAAGTGTATCGAAGTCGGTGGCGACGACTTTATGGTCAAACCCTATGACCCATTTTTGTTAAATACCAAAATTCAGGCTATGCATCGTATTACGACTTTGAATCAAAAAATACAAGGTATGTACCACATGATTAACCGCGAACAAGAAATTGCAGAAACATTTCTTGTTAATGCTATTCGGGGTCAAAATGTTGAAAGTGCCTTTCTTAAAACCTCAATTCGACCTGCCAATATATTTAGTGGCGATATGGTTCTCTCTGCTTATTCTCCTTCTCGTGATTTGTTTGTATTAATTGGTGACTTTACTGGTCATGGATTGTCGGCAGCACTTGGCGCATTACCTGTATCAGATGTATTTCGCGCAATGACTAAAAAAGGATTTGGTGCCGGTGATATATTGTTGGCGCTCAATCGCAAGTTGAATAAACTATTACCAACTGGAATTTTTTTCGGTGTTCAACTAATTGTGGTCAGCCACAGTCTGGAATTTGCCACTGTGTACAATGCTGGAATGCCAGACGTTCTTATTGTTGACGGCAAAACTAACAAGATAAAACACACGCTTAAATCACGCGGGTTGCCGTTGGGTGTGATAGCGCACATTGATCCAAAAGAAATTGGCGAGCAGGTTGCTATATCTGGCAACAGTAAAATTTTAATGTTTAGTGATGGCCTGACTGAAGCCCGTAACACTGAGGATGAGGCCTTTGGCGAAGATCGATTGGCGTATGGCATAGCAGAAGCAGCTGAGCATAATCTGTTCGAACATATTTTTTGTTTGCTGGACTCATTTTGTGGCGATATGGTTCAAGCTGATGATGTGACCTTGGTCGAAATTTCCTGTGTACCCGGTATATTGCCATTATTTGATGCTTCTACACCTAAGAAGCTTTCAAAAGCAAAAGGCGAATGGGATTTTTCATTCAAGTTCCACGGTGAACGGTTATTAGAGACGGATCCAATTCCTATTTTGGTTGGTTATATTATGGAATTAGAAGGGATCAAGTCAGAACGTCAATCAATATATACCATTTTGACCGAACTTTATGTTAATGCACTTGATCACGGTGTATTAGGACTTTGCTCAGGTTTAAAATCTGATTCTAATGGATTCACTCAGTATCTTACTGATCGCGAATCAAAACTGCTAAGCTTAAAAACTGGCTTTGTACAGTTTGACCTAAGCTGTCGTCAAGGTGATGGCTTTCGAGATATTACGATTCGCATAGAAGATAGTGGTGCCGGCTTTGATTATAAAAATTACAGACCGCCTAAAAGTAATGAATCAGCTCTTAGTGGTCGAGGTCTCGTGTTAGTCAATGCATTTTGTCAATCTCTTACCTACGAGGGCAGTGGAAACATTGCTTCTGCCGTTTTTAGATCTAAAACAGTTTAAGTCGATCTTTTAGGAAGTGATTTTTTATGACTGTTTTTGTGTTCTACAATTATTAGCGCTTTGTTATAATTGGTTATATTCCTATAACGATGCACCAACAATAGGTACTATAAGAGAACCTATCTTTTAACCATATCCGTTAGCTAAATGATTAAAATAATCTAAATGGAAATTGCACCATGAATGATAGCTCAGTGATTGATAGTCGTACATTAGCTGCATTGCAAGAGGCCATGGGAGAAGACTTTTCAGAATTAATATTAATATTTATTGAATCGACTGAGGATATTTTGACTAACCTTTTGAGAGCTTTTAATCAACAAGATGTTGTATCGTTTACTCTTGAAGCCCATAGTTTAAAGTCAAGCAGCGCTAATCTTGGCGGTCTTATCCTGTCAAAAATGGGCGCTGAGCTTGAAATAGCGGGTCGTCTAGGACAGCTGCCTGAATCGGAGGCGTTTATAAATCCGCTCAAAGAAACCTTCGCACGAATGGAAAAAGAGTTGCAGCAATACCAAAACTAATGGCTATCGCTGCAATTTTACTACAGGACGGTTGAAGGCCAACTGCTACTGAATTTAGTTCGCTAGTTTTAACTCACTTGCAACGAGATAATCAATAATTTTAATCAAGCGATCATTACTGCCCGCCATTGATCCAGATGCCAAATACTTACCGTTGATGATTATTGCTGGAACGCCGTTGTGGCCATAGCGCTTCTCGATTTGAGAGTTTTTACGTATTTGAGTATCAACGGGAAACGAAGCGTAGCTCTCTCGAAAAAGTTTTTCATCCAAGCCCTGATCAGCGACGAAATCAGCTAATTGGTCGATATTATTTAAGCGTTTTCGTTCTAAGTGTATTTCATCAAATAACTTCTTGTGTACCTGCCCGTGTACGCCCATTAATTTTAACGCATAGAAGGTTCTAGCGTGGGTAGACCAGCTAGGATTCAGCACCGAAGGAACTTGTTCAAACACGACACCTGTAGGAATTGTTTTCTGCCAATGCTCAATATAAGACTCAAGACGATAACAATGCGGACAGCCATACCAAAAAATTTCTGTAACGACTACTTTTTCAGGATGACTTGTTTTTACCATTGTTGGAATAGCTTTGTAGTCAACACCCTCTACATAGGCTTGCTGAGCTATTGCTTGTGTAGTTATCAAAAAGACGGTTATAAGGCCTAGTGCCCATTTTTTCATCATAAGAGAATCTCTATTTTCATTTTAAAAAAATTAATTAATATAACTTGTGCCTTATTCACCAGACTTTAACTTTTTGGCAGACTTTATTTAATGCCCGCAATATAAGCAGCAACCGCCATCATTTCTGTATCCGACATACGGGCGGCAACATTGCGCATGGTTTTACCGGTATCGTTGGTTCGTGACCCTTCTCGGAATTTTTTTAATTGAGACACAACATATTCAGGTTGTTGACCTCTCAACGAAGGCCAAGCTGCTGCTGCATTCCCTGAGCCATTAGGTCCATGGCAAGCCATACAAGCAGGTACTGATATTTCAGTAATGCCGCCACGGAAGATACTTTCACCTTTTGCGATTAGTTTATCGTCAAATTTTATTGGCTTAAGTTCCAGACTCTGGTAATAAGCAGCGACATCTTGTATGTCGGTTTCGGTGGCAAGAATACCTGCCATACCCTGCATTGTTGCGTTGACGCGTGCACCTGATTTGTAATCGTTTAATTGTTTTGCTAGGTAAGAAGCATGTTGACCAGCTAAGCTCGGCCAAGTACCACTCATACTATTACCATCTGCACCATGACAACCAGCACAAGCGGCACTTTTTGATTTGCCAGCTTGAATATCTGCTGCGTACGAGGTAAGTGACATTAAACTGAATAATACAATTACAAAGGCTCTGGTACAGCTCGATTTCATGACTTCTCCTAATTATTATTGATGCGGATTCGGAATTTTGGGCAATAACCTATATCATACACTAGCTCCCCATTCAACTTGAGTATAAAGACCTATTTATGAGTAATTTGTTCCAACAGGCCCAGTATTTAACCAGTGCCTTCGAATTATCCCAGATCTTGCCTGACGAGGGTAGGGAAGTTGCTTTCGCAGGGCGGTCTAATTCGGGAAAGTCTAGTGCTATTAATTGCCTGACACATCAGAAAAAATTATGTAAAACGAGCAAAACGCCTGGACGAACTCAGCTTATTAATTTTTTTGGTATTGAAGAGAGCAGACGCCTGGTTGACCTGCCTGGTTATGGCTTTGCTAAGGTTCCCACTAAGTTAAGAGAGCATTGGGGCACTGTGCTTTCTACCTTTTTGCTCGAGCGTAAGGCTCTAGAAGGTCTTGTGATCGTGGTCGATATTCGTCGAGGTATTAGTGACATAGATCAAGCCTTGATTGATTTAGCTGGACAACAAATCGATTTACACATTCTTCTAACCAAATCCGATAAATTGTCCAAAGCGGCTATTAGTAAAACCATGTCTGCTGTTAAAAGAAGTCTTGATGATGAAAGGCACTCCGTTTCTAGTTTGTCAATTTTAAACCGCCAAGGATTAGAGCAGTTAGAAACAAAGTGTGCCGAGTGGCTTGCTTTAGGTTGATCTGCTCTTTACTTTAATACTAGAAGCTCCTTTCGGTTGGGAGTAATAAACCCTGACATACGTTTTTTATTTTCATTATTTATGATCAATCATGCAACACACCGTTACAGCTGTTCAACCTGAAAATAAAAAGACCCTGATAGTAAAACTATCAGGGTAATTGGTTGAACCGGATGGGGTTCCGGAACTTTGTTCGTCCATAAGAGGGAGAACGAACAATAGCGCTCGGGCAATAGCGCCTTTTAATTGACACTAGGCTTTTTGCTAAGTTCCCATCGTTGTTTTTTTGTTAGCATTTATTTCCCGCGCTTTATTTTTTGTCACCCACCGTTGATTAGTGAGCTTCGTGCCAATTAACACCAACACCAGCATCTACTTCTAATCTTACCGTTAGGTCGGCAGCGCCCGTCATTAGTGTTGAGATTTCCATTTGTGTACGCTCAATGTCGTTACTTGCTACTTCAAAAACCAGTTCGTCGTGAACCTGCATAATCATTTTAGTATTATCACCATCTGCCTCTAGCCAGCGATGCACTGAAATCATTGCTCGCTTTATAATGTCGGCAGCAGTGCCTTGCATCGGTGCGTTGATTGCAGTTCGCTCTGCGTATTGACGCAGCATTGCTTTACTGGCGTTAATATCCGGTAGATACAAACGACGACCAAAAACAGTCTCTACAAATCCTTCATCGTGAGCGCGTTGTTTGGTTTCATCCATATATCGGCGGACACCAGGATAACGATCAAAATAAGTATTGATATAGGCCTGAGCTTCGTTTCGTCCGATGTTAAGTTGATTACCCAATCCAAATGCTGACATGCCGTAAATCAAACCAAAGTTGATGGCTTTAGCAGCCCGGCGCTGCTCGGCATCAACTGTTTCTATTGGTGCACCAAATACTTCGGAAGCTGTTGCTCTATGAACGTCAATTCCTTTATCAAAAGCCTCAAGCAAACTTTCATCGGCTGACAGGTGGGCCATGATGCGAAGTTCTATCTGCGAATAGTCGAGTGCCAAAACACTATTACCTGGTTTTGCTATAAAGGCTTCTCTTATTCGGCGCCCTTGCGTTGTTCGAACGGGTATATTTTGTAAATTTGGATTAGTAGAAGATAGACGACCGGTTGATGCAATGGCCTGTTGATAAGAAGTGTGGACTCGGCCAGTCGATAGATTTATCTCTTTAGGGAGTTTGTCTATATAGGTGGTTTTTAACTTATTCAGACTACGGTGCTCGATTATCAAAGCTGGTATTTCATAGTCACGCGCTAGTTCTTCTAAAACAGATTCAGCGGTCGAAGGCTGACCCTTCGGTGTTTTGCGTAAAATAGGTAAACCTAATTTGTCATAAAGAATGACCTGTATCTGTTTTGGAGAGCTTAAGTTAAACGACTCTCCAGCCTTGTCATAAACTGAAGCTTCAATTACTGCTAACTGAGCATCAACCTCAACACCTTGTGCCTGTAATTTTTCGCGATCGATTAAAACGCCATTTTGTTCAATTTTTAGAAGTACTTCTACCAAAGGTAATTCGATGGTTTGGTAGACATTTTTTAATCCAGTTTCGACTCGCAGTTGTTCGCTTAGGTGATTATAGAGCTGGTAAGTAATATCAGCATCTTCGGCCGCATATTTGGTGGCTTCGACTATGTCAATATTATCAAAGGTAACCTGTTTTACACCTTTACCAGCGATATCTTCAAAATGAATGGTATCGTGGTTTAGATAATATTTCGCTAGTGCATCCATGTTATGACGAGTGGCAGTTGAGTTGAGGACGTAGGATTGAAGCATCGTATCCTGCGCAATGCCTTCCATGTGAATGTCTTCACCAATAAAAATATGGCCATCATATTTTATGTTTTGACCAATTTTTCCAATATTAGGGTTTTCAAGTATTGGTTTAAGGGCAGCAAGAACGTCTTTCTTTTTAAGTTGTGATGGAACACCTTCATAGTTATGGCAAAGTGGTATGTAACAGGCCTTTCCAGCTTCGATACAAACCGAAATGCCGACCAGTTCTGCCACCATATACTCGACACTGGTGGTTTCGGTATCAATCGCAAACAGTTGACTCGCTTGCAGTAACGCCAACCATTTTTCAAAAGCATCGTTGGTTAGAACGCATTCGTATTCATCAGCTTTGTTTGATTCAACCTGAGCTACTGGTGCACCCAATTGTTCTGGCTGTGAATTAATTAAATCATCGTACCAACGATTAAAACCAAATTGTTGATAGAAGGCGGCGAGGGTACCGACGTCTGTCGCCGACTGTATTAGTTCATCTATTTCGACCTCCGTCTCGCAATCTAATTTTATTGTAGCCAATTCATAAGACATTGGCAGGAAGTCTAACGAATCTCGTAAGTATTCGCCGACCTTGCCTTTGATTTCATCGGCGTGGTCCATAACACCTTGTAAGCTATGGTATTGGGCCAGCCATTTAGCCGCTGTTTTAGGGCCAACTTTTGGGACTCCCGGAATATTGTCTGAGGTATCACCCATGAGTGCCAAATAGTCGATTATTTGATTGGGTTTTACCTGAAATTTTTCGGGCACTGTGTCGACTGTCATTAACTGGTTGTTCATAGTATTAATGAGGCGTACGTTTTCGTTCACCAGTTGAGCCATGTCCTTGTCACCCGTTGATATTAAAACTTCATATCCAGCTTTTACTGCAGCGACTGCCATAGTGCCTATAACGTCATCCGCTTCGACTCCTCCAATACTGATTAAGGGTAAACCCTGTGCTTTAATGATTTGATGCAGGGGTTCAATTTGAACTCTGAGTTCGTCTGGCATAGGAGGGCGATTGGCTTTATATAATTCATATATGTCATTACGAAAGGTTTTACCTTTAGCATCAAATACAACGCCAATATTGTCCGGTTTTTCGTCCATGATTAGTTTGCGTAGCATATTCAATACGCCATAAATTGCTCCGGTCGGATGGCCATCAAAAGTTAATGGCGGCATACCGTGGAAAGCTCGGAACAAATAGGAACTTCCGTCGACTAATACTAATTTTTTTCGATTTTCTTGATTCATATTGATGCGCTACAATGCCGCCCCTGAAGAATGTCGTTAAAAATTTCCGAGAGCTAATTTTTTGAATTTGATCTTTAATAATATCACAGCTGTTCACCTTTATGCTGCGCTAAACTATTGGTGCCTTTGATGTCTGTCTATACAAAAGTTGAGCCTGATGAGCTATTTACTTTCCTACAGCGCTACTCTATTGGCAAATTAATTCACTATGCCGGTATCAGTGCTGGGGTTACAAACACTAACTACTGGCTAGAAACAGAAATGGGTCAGTATGTACTTACCCTATTTGAGCATCTTGATAGTGCAGGCCTTGATTACGTACTTGGCTTACAACATCACCTCGCGGACAAAGGAGTTAATTGCACAGCTCCAATAGTCGACAATGAAGGACTGCTATTTTCGCCTTTAAATCACAAGCTGGCTACTATTGTTAATCGAATTCCAGGGTCTGTTTGTCGAAACCCTGCTGTTGATCAGTGTCGCCAGATTGGCGCTGAACTTGCAAGATTTCATCTGGCTGGGCTCAGCTACAACAACCAAAAATCTAATAGTCGTGGCCTTAACTGGTGGAAATCGATTTCTCAACAATTGCATGATGTATTAGATGACGCTGATCTAAACCTGATTGATCTGGTCATTGAAGATTTCGAACTGACTGATTTTGCCGACCTGCCACAAGGCGCATTACACGGCGATTTATTTCACGACAACGTGTTATTTGATGGCGATTGTTTGGGTGGTATTATTGATTTTGACTATGCCTGCTACGATTATCTGGTCTACGATATTGCCGTTACCGCTAATGATTGGTGTATTGACAGTGAAGGTGCACTACTGCCAGAAAAAATGTCGGGTTTTATTGCGGCTTATAATGAGATTAGGCTGTTACAAGCGTGTGAACTTACAGCGTTGCCAATAATGCTTGAAGTAGCGGCTTTACGTTTTTGGCTTTCTCGACTCTATGATTTGAATTTTCCGCTTAAAGGTGAATTGACCTTCGTTAAAGACCCGGTTGAGTTTAGAAAAATACTGTTATTGAGGAGAGAAAAGCCTATTTCATTTACCAACACAAAAACTGGAAAATATAGTTCCGAGTAAATCATCAGAGGTAAACTCGCCCGTTATTTCGTTGAGGTGTTGTTGGGTAATACGTAAGTCTTCTGCCATTAATTCGCCAGAATGTGTCTCTGTAAAAATTAAATGGGCTTGATTAAGGCTTGTTTGAGCGCTAATTAAAGCTTCCACGTGTCTTCGTCTGGCTAATATTGTCTGGTTATCTAGATTATAATCAGAATCTTTTCCAACGATTAAATCAATCAGGGCGTCGATTCCCTCTCCACTTTTGGTTGAGATAAAGTAATCACTAACTTTCAGTTCAATTGGTTTAGCGAGTAGATCTGACTTACTGAAAATTAAATGATAATTGGATGATACTAAGGCCTCGACTATTTTTTGATCGTCTGGCGTTAGACCAAGATTACCATCGACCAGCAGTATTATTGTGTCGGCTTTGTCAATTTCCAACCAAGCTCTTTTGATGCCTTCTTGTTCGACGAGGTTATCAGAGGCACGTAATCCAGCTGTATCGTTAATGCGAACAGGAATGCCTTTCAATGAAATATTTTCACGTAAGACGTCACGGGTTGTACCGGGTATTTCAGTTACAATAGCAGCTTCATATCCAGCCAAATAATTTAGTAGGCTTGATTTACCTGCGTTGGGCAAGCCAACAATAGCGACATTGAGGCCATCATTTAATATTCGACCACGTTCGGCTTGCTTAAGTAAGTTATCAAGGCTTGATCGACAGCTATCGAGTTTTTCTTGTATTGAACTATCAGCCAGAAAGTCTATTTCTTCTTCAGCAAAATCAAGTGCGGCTTCGACGTAGGCTCTTAAATAGATTAGTTCAGATACCAGATATTTAACTTGAGACGAAAATTGGCCCTCTAGTGATCGTATAGCGGCTTTTGCGGCGGCGCGACTGCCCGATTCAATCAGGTCAGCAACAGCCTCAGCTTGAGCAAGATCAAGTTTTCCGTTAAGGAAAGCACGTTCAGAAAATTCTCCTGCTCGCGCTAGTCGAGCGCCTAAAGAACAAATTCGTTCTAACAACATGTCTAGTAGTATTGGGCCACCGTGCCCCTGAACCTCTACAACATGCTCACCTGTAAATGAATGTGGAGCCTGGCTATAAATACAGAGACCATGATCAATTGGGTGGGAGGTTTCATCGAGAAACCTTCTAAACAGGGCACGACCTTTTTCTAAAGTCGTACCCGTTAAGACTTGAGCAATTTCAAGTGCACTTGGACCTGATATACGAATAATACCAATGCCACCAATACCTGGTGGTGTTGCAACCGCTGCGATGGTTTCAACAACGGGTATTGATTTGTTGTTAAGCATTAACTAAACGACTGTTGTTGGTGATTATTTTCCACCAGATTCAATACGTTTAGTAATAACCCATTGTTGAGCGATTGATAGCGAATTGTTTACAATCCAGTAAAGTACTAATCCAGCTGGAAAAAATGCAAAGAATATAGTAAAAACAAAAGGTAATGCCATCATAACTTTTGCTTGAATTGGATCAGGTGGTGCAGGATTCAATCGCTGTTGTATGAACATGCTAATACCCATAATGACTGGCATAACGTAGTAAGGGTCCATTACTGATAAATCTTGAATCCACAAAATAAAAGGCGCCTGTCGTAGGGCAACTGTTTCTAATAGAGCCCAATACAACGCAATAAATACTGGGATTTGAACTAGCATTGGTAGACAGCCACCCATTGGGTTTATTTTTTCGGTCTTATATAGTTCCATCATTGCTTGATTCATTTTCTGACGATCATCACCATGTCGCTCTTTCAATTTCTTTAAACGCGGTGCTACCTTGCGCATTCTAGCCATTGATCGATAACTGGCTTCAGAGAGTTTATAGAAAACAGCTTTGATGGTAAAAGTTAACAGGATGATTGCTAAGCCCCAATTCCCAACATAACTATGATAAAACGAAAGCAACCAGTACAAAGGTTTAGACAGAAAGGTTAGTACGCCATAGTCCACAGTAAGATCTAGCCCCGGTGTAATTTCTTCCAGTCGCTCTACTAGTTTAGGGCCAACAAAAAATTGGCTGTTAAACTCCGCACTGCCGCCGTTAGTGACCGTTTTATTAGCAGATCGCATACCTATTGTGTAGGTCGCTGGATAACGATTTGTGCTAGAAATACTATAAACGAGGTTGGCGCCTTCTTGTGCGGGTATCCAAGCTGATAAAAAGTAATGTTGAATCATTGCTATCCAACCACCTGTCGAATTTATTTTTAGCTTTTCGTCTTCCATGTCATCAAAACTAAATTTGGTATATTTATCTTCCTCGTTGTAATACACAGCACCCGTGTAGGTATTAATTAATTTTGATTCTGATAGTGGTCGAGTTCGTTGCAATTGGCGATATTCACTGCCTTGCCAATCGGATCCAGAATTATTTAAAACAGTATGTTCAACATTGACTAGATAGTCACCTTGGATGAATCGAAAAGTTTTTACGACTTCAATACCATCTTGGCGCCAGGTCAGCGGCACTAATAGCTCGTCGTCGCCCTGGGCCATAATGTAATTCTGTTTTTGTGACTCAAAAATACTGTGATGTGTAGGAGCGGTATTAGCTCTGTTGCGAAGGCCACTTTGCAAAATATGCACCGTATCCTTGCTACTATGTACAAGCTCAAGAAACTCATTGGGGTCGTCTAGTGTTAGTGGATATTTTTTTAACTTAACTGACCGAATGACGCCACCACGACTATCAATGACAACAATAATAACATCTGTTTCAACTGTTATAAGTGACGCGCTGGCCTGGAGTGTATCATTTTGTATTTCAATATTTTTACTGCCCGATTGATCATCTATATCTGGCAGGTCTTCCATATTAACAAGGTTAGGTAGATCTTGATTGGAAACCTCATTGTTACTTTGTTCAGCAATGACTGGCTGCGGGCCATAGTCAACTTGCCACTGTTGCCAAATTAACATTCCGACAAATGCGGTTGCTGCAAACAGAAATAGTCTTATATTGTCCATCAAATTACTCTGGTCAGATTTTGGCGTTAGTTGTTTTAGGTTGGGGCACAGGATCGTAACCACCGGCATGCCAAGGATGGCAACATGAAAGACGTTTAATGGTTAGAAATAGGCCTTTGAACACTCCATGTTTCGAGATGGCTTCAATGGCATAGTGAGAACAAGTAGGGACATAACGACAACTACTAGCTAAAAATGGGCTTAGCAAATATTGGTAACTGCGTATTAATAAAATTAGAATCTTTCGCATGGTTTATTGGCATCTTTTATCTGTAGCTATCAATTACCTGAATTTTCAGGCACATCGACTAATAATGCTATTCCAGTGTTTGTCCAGACAAGCTTTTAATTTCGTGCTGTCATTTAGCAAAATTTGCTTTCGCACCATCACAACTAGATCTCTTGCCGGTAAACGATGCTGATTTTTTCTAAAACTCTCTCTAAATACTCTTTTTAAGCCGTTTCTATTTACGGCTTTTTTTATCTGTTTTTTTGCTATAGCAAAACCAATTCTAGGGTTTTCACTGGTATGTGCACTTACCAGAATTGTAATGCCTGCGTCGCCAAATCTATTATTTTTACTAAAAACATGCCGAAAATCTACAGCGGTTGTCAGTCTCAATTGCCTTGGAAACGATTCCTTGGCTTTATCTGTCATTACTAGGGTGTTAGACGAGCTCTGCCTTTAGCTCTACGAGCTTTAATTACATTTTGGCCGCCGCTTGTTTGCATACGTGCGCGGAATCCGTGCGTTCTTGCACGCTTTAAATTACTTGGTTGAAAAGTACGTTTCATGTCTTATATCTCAGATAATTCTACTTGTCGGTTTCAACAAGGCGCGATAATGTACTTTGACGACGACTCTACGTCAACCCTTAATGTTAGTGTATTTATGAGCTATTGGTAATAGCTTAAGAACAAGCTGTGGATATTAATTTATTTAGCCTATCAGGCTTTGCTATGCCTGTGGATAAGTATATTATTGTTATTCTTTATGTAATTTAAGAAAACTCTAATAAAAATATTTTTTTGCTTTCTTTCTAATTTAATTTACTACTAATAACAGGGTTTTCTATTTTGATCACAATTTGGCAACAGTGTATTTCTCGGTTAGAAGCTGAGATTAGTGAACAGCAATTAAATACCTGGATCTTGCCGCTTCAAGCTGAACAAGAATTAAGTGTTCTTAAGTTGTTAGCACCCAACCGATTTGTTATGGATTGGGTTCGTAAACATTTCCTTGAACGTATTAACGAGCTAGTGTCAGGATTGGACGATAGCAAATCAATTTCTGTCAACCTATCCATAGGTTCACAAACCAAACCAATTAATTCCGTCAAAAGTACAGGTGCTAATCAACCCGTCAAAAAAGTAAACAAATCATCGACATTTAGCGAAACTCAGCTTTTTAGTAATTTTGTAGAGGGCAAGTCTAATCAATTGGCTAGAGCAGCTTCTATTCAAATCAGCAGTACTCCTGGATCTGATTATAATCCTCTGTACATTTATGGCGGTGTCGGTCTCGGAAAAACCCATCTAATGCATGCTATTGGAAATCAAATAAGACAAAGAAACCCCGAAAGCAATATCTTGTATGTTAATTGTGAACGCTTTGTATCTGACATGGTTAAAGCACTTCAGCATAGTAAAATGAATGAGTTTAAAAACTATTATCGTAGTTTGGATGCTCTGTTAGTTGACGACATTCAGTTTTTAGCCGATAAAAATCGTTCACAAGAAGAGTTTTTTCATACCTTTAATTCTTTATACGAATCAAAGGCTCAAATGGTTATAACCTGTGATCGTTTCCCAAAAGAAATTGAAGGCCTCGAAGATAGAATTAGATCTCGCCTGGGGTGGGGTTTAGCGGTTGATATAAAACCAGCTGATCTTGAAACCAGAGTTGCCATACTCAACAGTAAAGCAGAGCAAGCCAACGTTTCTGTACCAGATGATGTTGCTTTTTTTATTGCCGAGCGTTTTAAGTCAAATATAAGAGAGTTAGAAGGTGCGCTTAAAAGAGTTATTGCACACGCTCATTTTACTGGGCAACGTATAACCCAAGATTTTGCTCGCCAAGCTTTGAAGGAACTTTTAGCCGTACAAGACAAACCAGTCACTATTGAAAAAATTCAAAAACAAGTTGCCGCTTATTACAAAATACGGGTTACTGACTTACTTTCTAGCAGAAGAACTCGTTCAATTACTCGACCCCGTCAATTAGCAATGAGTATAACTAAAGAATTAACCCGTCATAGTCTTCCCGAAATAGGCGGTGCTTTTGGTGGGCGTGATCATACGACGGTATTACATGCCTGTAGGAAAATTGTTGAATTACGTAATGTAGACAACCTGCTTGATGAAGATTATGAAAATATTGTTAGGCTTCTAACCAACTAATTTTTATGTTTTGAAATTTGCTAGAAAACTCAAAAATATTATATTTAAATTATAAACTTGTTACTTAGTTGTGGATAAGATTTGTAAAAAGACTTTCTAAAAGTTTTTTACCATTTTATTCACAATTTGTGCATAAATTTTAGACAGTTTTACTGAACTTTTTATCTTTATAAGCACCTGTTTTAATTAAATTTTCTTTTATTATATACAGATTTGGTAGTTCCTAATAACAGTAATAAATGTTTTATAATAAAACTTATTGTTTTATGTCTACTTCCGACCTTTCAACTTAACCGTTAAAAATTTTTATTTAGAAATCATTAAATTTAGCTTTATATTTTTTACTCATTTTTAAAAAACCCCTTTAAATTCTCCATAATTGTCAAATATTTCTAACAAGTAATCTATGAATTAAGTCGGAACTTGATCCTTTTGTTACTGGGTCTATATTCCGGCTTATGTATATTTTTGTTATTTAAATTATAAACCTGTGCTTTACTTGTGGATAAGTCCTACAAAATATTTTTTAAATGTTTTTTTACAGATTTATTCACAATTTGTGCATAAATTTTAGACAGTTTTAATATGTATTAAATTTTTATAAGTTTCTGTTTTAATTAGTTTTTATGATTTTATATACAGATAATGTAGTTCCTAATAACAGTAATAAATATCTTATATAAAAAAAAATTGTTATATGTAAGATTTAACGTTTGAATTTAATTGCTAAAAATCGTACTTTTTAGAATTAAATCCTTCTAAAAGTTATTATTAATTGCCAACCCCTTTGTTTTTAGTATCACTTAAATACTAAAGTTTATTTTACCGGTAAGTTATTGTATTAATTGGCAGCCTAACCTCTGAGATACTAGGTCTGGACTCAAATCCATGTTATTTTAATAATAAAATTGTTGCTTACTTGTGGATAAGATTTGAATAATTTTTTTTGTTCTCTTTTTTACTTTCTTATTCACAATCTATGCATATTTTTTAGACAGTATGCTAGCTTATTTATTTTATTTAAGTATTTGATATTATTCAACTTATTCTACTTTTATACAAATAACACAGTTACTAATAACAACAGTAAGTAATATATAAATGAAAACTATTATTAAAAGAGATGAACTACTGAAAGCCCTACAAAATGTAATAGGTGCAGTCGAAAGAAGACAAACCTTACCAATACTAGGAAATATTCTTTTTCGGGCCTCTGAAGGTGTTTTGTCTTTAACTGCAACAGATCTCGAAATAGAAATTGTTTGTATTGTTGGATCTGAGGAGGATATTCAAGATTTTCAGACAACAATACCTGCGCGGAAGATATTTGATATATGTAAGGCTTTAGGCGATGGTTCAGATATCAAGCTAACCATTGAGGAAAACAAGGTAATTATTGTTTCTGAACGTAGTCAATTTACGTTAGCAACTTTACCTGCTAAGGATTTTCCAGGTCTAGATGATATAGAAGCACAACAAGAATTTTCAATTCCTCAGAATGCTCTCAAGTCTTTAATTGATAAAACTTCATTTGCCATGGCACAGCAAGATGTTAGATATTATCTTAATGGACTACTTGTAGAATTATCTAAAGGTTTACTTAAACTTGTTGCAACGGATGGTCATCGTTTGGCTCTTAGTGAATATGAAGTTGATATTGATTTAGAGTTTGATAAACAGATTATCATTCCTAGAAAAGGCGTAATGGAATTAGCGAGGTTTTTAGATAGCACCGATACACCAGTAAAGTTAATATTAAGTCAAAATCACATTAGAGTAGAAACTGACAAGTTGTCTTTTATATCTAAACTTATTGATGGGAAGTTCCCAGATTATAATAGAGTAATTCCAATTGATGGTAATAAGTTAATGACTGTCAATAGAGAACTATTAAAAAAAGCATTAACTCGAATATCTATACTTTCTAACGAGAAATACCGCGGCATTCGTTTAACACTTGCTACAGGTAACTTGGCTATTCAGGCTAATAATCCAGATCAAGAAGAAGCAGAAGAAGAACTGTCAGTTGATTATGATGAGGCAGAAATTGAAATAGGGTTCAACGTTACTTATATTATTGATATATTAAATGTTCTTACTTCAGAAAATGTACAAGTTAAGCTTAAAGACTCTAACAGCAGTTGTATTGTTAGTAATGTGAGCGATCCCACCAGTTTGTATGTTGTTATGCCAATGCGGTTATAAATTCTTTGGTAAATATCAAAGTGAATTATGACTATTAGTCAGCTAAGTCTGACAAATTTCAGAGGTTTAAAAAGTACAACTTTAAACTTTCATTCCCATATTAATTTAGTAACAGGTAATAATGGAACAGGAAAGACAAGCTTATTAGAATCAATTAATGTCATTGTTCAAGCTAGTTCTTTCCAAACTCATAGATTAAAAAATTGTATTTCTCATTCTGATCAGCAATTGTTGCTGTTTGCCAAGTTTGAAAACTATAAAGTTGGCTTATCTAAATCTTATACTAAACTCAATATTAAGATTAATGGTGAAGTTGTTAATAAACGTTCAGTCTTAGTTAAGAAGACGCCTGCAAGCATCATTAATGCCGATAGTTTTTTTTTAATAACAGGTTCGCCCTCGTTACGAAGAAGTTTTATTGATTGGTGTCTGTTTCACGTGGAACATGAATATGCTGGTTATTTTGCTCAAGCTAAACATGCACTCAAACAACGTAACGCGATTCTTAAATCAAAAAAAAATCTTAATCTTGTAGATTATTGGGATAAACATCTCATTGAACCTTCTTTGGTTATCTGCGAGCTTAGACAAAAATATTCAATTATAATTGCTTCAATGTTAAATATGGAATTAAAAGATCTCTTGGGGGAAATTAAATTAGATTTTAAGTATGTTCACGGTTGGCCAGAAAAGCTAACCCTAGAAGAAAGCATGATAGCTAGTAGAAATAGGGATATAAAATCGGGTTTCACTAACTGTGGTATTCATCGTGACAACATAATGCTTTCAACTAATGGATTACCAGTCACAGATGTGCTGTCGAGAGGTCAGTTAAAACGAATTTGTATAGCACTACATATCATTCGTTTGGAAATAGTTAAATCTCTTACCAGCAAATCTATAATATTATTAGTAGATGATATATCTTCTGAACTGGATGAAAATTCTCAATTTCTTGCTTTTAAATATCTTTTAAATTTAGGTGTTCAATTATTTATTACCAAAATAAATAATGAGGTACCTAGCGCTTTAAAGAATAAAGAATTCAAAATGTTTCACGTGGAACATGGTATTATAAGCGCTCGAAAAATCAGCTAGAGAATCAGATGTCAAACTACGATTCAACCAGTATTCAGGTACTGAAAGGACTAGACGCAGTACGTAAACGTCCTGGTATGTATATAGGTGATACAGATGATGGTACAGGCCTACATCACATGGTTTTTGAAGCTGTGGATAATTCTGTAGATGAAGCGTTGGCTGGGCATTGTACAGAAATTAATGTCACTATTTATGCAGATGGGTCTGTATCAGTCAAAGATAATGGCCGAGGTATTCCTGTTGATATTCATGAAGAAGAGGGCATATCGGCTGCAGAAGTTATTATGACCGTGTTGCATGCAGGTGGAAAATTTGATGATAACTCATACAAAGTATCAGGTGGTTTACACGGAGTTGGTGTTTCGGTTGTTAACGCTTTGTCAGAAAAATTATCTCTACGGATTAAGCGCGGTGGTAAATTATATGCTCAAGAATATGCAATGGGTGAGCCACAAGGTGATTTAAAGCCAATTAAGGATACAGAACAAACAGGTACAGAATTACGTTTCTGGCCTAGCAAAGAAACTTTTACCAATGTTGAGTTTCATTACGATATTTTAGCTAAACGTCTTAGAGAGTTGTCGTTCCTTAATTCAGGAGTTCGTATTCGAATATATGATGAGCGAACCAATAAAGAAGATTTGTTTGAATATGAAGGCGGAATCAGAGCTTTTGTAGAGCATTTAAATAAGAATAAGACACCTATTAATGAAAAAGTAATCGAAATTAAGGTTGAAATACAGGATGTTGTAGTTGAGGTTGCTATGCAATGGAATGATTCATACCAGGAAAACATATTCTGCTTTACCAACAATATTCCTCAAAAAGATGGTGGTACACACCTATCAGGATATAGAGCAGCATTGACACGCACCTTAAACCAATATATGGAATCATTGGTTAAAAAAGATAAAGTAGTTACAGCAGGTGATGATGCTCGAGAAGGATTAACCGCAGTTTTGTCAGTTAAAGTACCTGATCCAAAATTTTCGTCGCAAACTAAAGATAAGCTAGTCTCTTCAGAAATAAAAGGAATTGTAGAATCAGCTGTGTCGGATAGTTTGAAGGACTATCTTCAAGAGAATCCATTTGAAGCTAAAGCAATTACATCTAAAATATTAGAGGCAGCAAGGGCAAGAGAAGCGGCTAGAAAAGCGCGTGAAATGACTCGGCGTAAAGGTGCTTTAGACATAGCAGGATTGCCAGGCAAGTTAGCTGATTGCCAGGAAAAGGATCCTTCGCTGTCAGAAATATACTTGGTGGAGGGTGATTCAGCGGGTGGGTCTGCAAAACAAGGACGTAATCGAAAAACTCAAGCTATTTTACCCTTGAAGGGTAAAATCTTGAACGTTGAGAAAGCACGATTCGATAAAATGATTCAATCAGCAGAAGTAGGCACATTAATTACAGCATTAGGCTGCGGAATTGGTCGAGAAGAATTTGATATTAATAAACTTCGTTACCATCATATTATTATCATGACGGATGCGGATGTTGACGGTTCTCATATACGTACGCTGCTATTAACTTTTTTTTACCGTCAAATGAAAATTTTGGTTGAACGAGGCTACATATATATTGCTCAGCCACCGCTCTATAAAGTAAAAAAGGGAAAACAAGAGCGCTATGTTAAGGATGACAAGGAGCTAAATGCTTATTTGTTACAATTAGCCGTAGAAGGTGCGCATTTACATTTAGATGACAACCTACCAGCACTAACAGATTTAGCGCTCGAAAATCTTGCAAGACAATACATAGTGGTTAAAGCTATTTTTGAACGTTTAGCTAAAACAGTTCCATCAGAAATAATTGAAGAATTAATTGAACTTCCAGCAATAAAGGAAGAAACTTTATCAGACTCAACAGCTTTAAACGTTTGGGGTGATTCTTTACTACGCCGCCTAAATGAGAAGTCTGGTGCTTCTTTGTCGTATGACGTATCTATTAATAGTGACGATAATAGCAACCAATTAGGATTTACTATTACGAAAAAGATGCATGGCATCTATACAAAATATAAGCTTTCAGCTGAATTTTTTAATGGAGTTGATTACACAGCTATAGCCAAGTTTGTTGAGCAGTCAATTGACCTATTAACAGAACGATCATTTGTTAGCCGCGGAGATCGAAAACAAGGTGTTCAAAAATTCAGTGAAGTTTATAATTGGTTAATGAAAGAAGCTCGAAAAGGACTTAATATCCAACGTTACAAAGGATTAGGAGAAATGAACCCCGATCAATTGTGGGAAACAACCATGGATCCTGAAAATCGTCGTTTATTACAAGTTCGAATAGAAGATGCTGTTGCTGCTGATGAAGTGTTTACAACACTTATGGGTGATCATGTAGAACCTCGCAGGCATTTTATCGAATCAAATGCGTTGAACGTAAATAATTTAGATTTTTAAATAGTATATTACTTAACTATTTGATTAATAAAGGTTTATTAAATATTAAACACTATGTGAATAGGGGGTTTAAGAGTTAATTGCCAAGATTTTTTAGTTTATTAATACTTTATTCAGACTTTATTGAGTGAATATTTATATTCAGTTGATAGAATAGAACAACTGTACAAAAAAGTTTGGCGAATTTTTTTCAGAATAAAAACACGATGGAATTTCTAAACTGTTTTATCGTGTTTAAACTTTTTGAATTTAATATTCAGAAATAAATTCACTCGAATTTACAGTGAACAAAGAAATTGAGATAAATAAACTCAACCTAAATTACTACACCTGTGCTGTGTTAGTAATGATATTTTTTTATAGGCTTAATTTTAATTTTGTCCAGATCGCTATCAAAGAAATTATAGATTTAAAGGATATAGCTACTGTCAATTTTCATTGAGAACCATAATGTTATTGGAGTTGCCTACGTGTTTCCAATACATCATGAGTAAAATATTATTATTAAAGAACAGTTACAGTTGATTCGACAAGTGGTCAAAAGCCAAGATTTTAGTATTAATAAATTTCAAAATAATTTCGTGTGTTTACAATTTAAATCAACGAGAAATAAGTCCTTTCTACTGTCTATAAATACCGAAGAATAACACCTAGTTTCAGCGAACTTATCTACAGACATCTCATCGAATAATTGTTATTTTTTTGATAATTCATCATTACTGTACCAATGTCATTGTAAATAACGATCGTGAGCTTTGAAAATGTGTTTTCTATCACATTTATGTATTTTTCTGTGATATTTCATCAAAATAATCAATATGAATATGATGCATAATTTATCAGCTAAATTAAACTACTGCTCTGGTAAGAAAAACAAAGATTCATATAAATCGCCTTATAAAGTCAATTGACAACCTGTAGACTGAGCCATTACAAAAAATTAACAATAACATATGAATGGTGCATATTCATTAAAGCGGGTATCTAGAGATTCCAATTGAATAAATTTATAAAACTCAATGAGCAATTACCAGAATTTAGCTTAATAGCTTCAAGCTCAATAAAAAAAAGTGTTGAGGCTATTCTTAAAAGCAATAGAGAAACGATTAATCAGTTAATAGCTCAAGATGAAATAACTTGGGATAACTTTGTGATGCCTCTATCACTGCTTGAGGATACCTTAAGTAAAGAATGGTCGCCCGTGCGTCACCTTAACTCCGTTAAAAGCAGCGAAACACTACGAGAAACCTATAACAACTGTTTGCCTCTGTTGAGTGATTACGCAACTGAAATGAGCCAGAACAAAGCGTTGTATAAGGGCTTTCTTAAGATTGCAGAATCAAGTGATTTTGATCAGTTAAATATTGCTCAAAAAAAGACCATTAAAGATACGTTAAAACACTTCAAACTAGGTGGCGTAGACCTTGAAGGTAAAAACAGAGAACGCTATCAAAAATTACAAACTGAGCTATCTGAATTACAGTCTATTTATGAAAATAATCTATTAGATGCAACTCAATCTTGGGAGCAATTAATTGACGATGAACAATCGCTGGCTGGCCTTCCAGATTATGCAAAGAAAATGCTGGAGCAATTGGCGCAGCAAAAAGAATTGAGTGGTTATCGAGTTACTCTGGATATGCCTTGTTATATCTCGGTAATTTCCTATGCGGATAACAGAGCGTTACGTCAGCAAATATATGAAGCGTTTACTAGTCGTGCCTCTGATGTAGGCATAACAGATAAAAAGTTTGATAATGCACAAATAATGGAAAATATTCTGGTTAAAAGGCAGGAGAAGTCCATTTTGCTTGGTTTCCTTAACTACGCAGACTATTCGTTAGAAACTAAAATGGCAGGCTCAACTGAACAAGTTATTGTGTTCTTAAATGACTTAGCGCAACGATCTAAACTAGCCGCAATAGCTGAAGTAAAAGAACGCCAAGAATTCGCTCAATCTCTTGGATTCGATGGTGACTTACAACCATGGGATTTTACTTATTATGGTGAAAAACTAAAGCAACACAGGTATCAAATTTCTGAACAAGATCTAAAACCTTACTTTCCTGACGAGAGTGTCATATCGGGCCTTTTCGCAATAGTAAACAAACTTTACAACATTAGTATTGAACAAATAGAAGAGGGCATAGATCTTTGGCACCCATCCGTACGTTTCTACCAAATTAAAGATAATGAAGATAATGTTATTGGTCAATTTTACCTCGACTTGTATGCGCGAGAAAATAAACGGGGTGGGGCCTGGATGGATGAATGTATCAATCGACATAAAATTGCTGGTCAAACTCAAATTCCAGTCGCTTATTTAACCTGCAATTTAACACCTCCGATTGGCAATGAACCGGCGCTTTTCACACACGATGAGGTTATAACTCTGTTTCATGAATTTGGTCACGGCCTGCATCATTTGTTAACCAAAATTGATGTTCCGGATGTCGCTGGAATTAATGGCGTTGAATGGGATGCGGTAGAACTTCCTAGTCAATTTATGGAAAACTATTGTTGGCAAAAAGACGCGCTTAAACTATTTGCAAAACATTATCAGACAGGTGAAGCTTTACCTGATGATCTATTCGATAAAATGACATCAGCTAAGAATTTTCAAACAGCGTTACAAATGCTGAGGCAAATCGAGTTTTCACTTTTTGACATTAAGCTCCATCAAAGTCAAAATTTAAAATACGCATCAGAAATACAATCTATACTTGATCAAGTTCGAAACGAAGTCTCTGTAGTTCATACGCCATCCAGTAATAAATTTCAAAATGGATTTTCGCATATTTTTGCGGGTGGCTATGCGGCTGGATACTATAGTTATAAATGGGCAGAAGTTTTGTCAGCCGATGCATTCGACGCCTTTGAAGAGGAAGGTATTTTTAATAAAGAAACTGGTCAACGTTTTTTAACCTGTATTCTTGAAAAAGGTGGCTCGAGACCTGCAATTGAATCGTTTCGATGTTTTCGGGGTAGAGAACCTAATATAGATGCCTTACTCCGTCACAGTGGGATTACATCTTAAATAACTATGATTAAGAACCTATTTAAATTTCTAGCTTTATTAATAATAACTTTGGGTGTTGGAGCGCAGGAAGGCAAAGAAGTTGAAATTTTATACGTGACTGACCAGTTGAGCCTATCACTATACGAAATCGATGATCAAAGAAGTAAGGTTTTACAATATCTAGACTCCGGAAATAAGCTAGAGGTTAGCGAGAATTCAGGCAATTATGCCCACGTCACAACTGAAAATGGTAACAAGGGCTGGGTTAAAAGTGCCTATTTAGTATCAGAATTACCTACTATATTATTATTCAAACAAGAAAAAGAAAAAACCAAAGCACTGATTCAAGAACTCAACAAATTAGCCAATAGCAGTCAAATCATAAACCAGTACGAAAAGGATATGGATGCTTTAACGGATCAGTTAGATGCTATGACGAAAGCAAAGAAAGGTGTTCAAACAGTAATAGACAATATAAGACAACAACAGATCGAAAATCAAAAAAAATCTGATTTAGTGGTAGAAGCTACCCAACATGAGGCCGATCCATTGGAACTTTTGATGAAAATTATACCCGGCTATTGGCGTTACCTGATACCCATTTGCTTTGGTTTTATTTTGATTGGTTTTATTATCGCCAAGCAGTTACTACAGGCTCGTATGAAAAAGAAATTCCAGGGCATCAAGGTTTGGTAACTAGTTTTAGTTATTAGCAAATCATGTCCAACTAAAATTTAGCGAACTAAAGAACTATGCAATACAAAGATTTAAGAGAGTTTATACACCAGCTTGAAAAAGATGGTGATCTAAAAAGAATTAGTCAAAAAATTGACCCTAATCTTGAAATAACTGAAATAAGCGATCGAACATTACGTCAAAAGGGTCCTGCACTGTTATTTGAAAAAGCAGGTGATAGCGCAATCCCACTTTTATCAAATCTGTTCGGAACCGAACAACGCGTAGCTAAAGCAATGGGTGAAAGTCAAGTTACTGCCTTACGTGATGTTGGCAAGTTGTTAGCGTTCTTAAAAGAACCTGAACCACCTAAGGGTTTCATCGACGCAGTCAAATCGCTACCCATTTATCGAAAAATTCTTGATATGTCACCAAAAGTAGTTAGAAATCCTCTTTGCCAACAAATTCAAATGACAGGGAGTGATGTTGACTTATCAATGTTACCGATTCAAACCTGTTGGCCAGGTGATGCTGGACCATTAATAACCTGGGGATTAGTCATTACCAAAGGACCGACTAAACAACGTCAAAATATGGGTATCTATCGTCAGCAGGTTATTGCCAAAAACAGAGTAATTATGCGTTGGTTGTCCCACCGAGGAGGGGCGCTAGATTACAAAGAGTGGGTAGAACAAAAAGGTGATGAGCCATTTCCAGTATCGGTTACTTTAGGTTGTGATCCTGCCACTATTCTTGCCGCTGTTACCCCAGTGCCCGATACACTGTCAGAATATGCATTTGCCGGCTTGTTAAGAGGCAGTAAAACTGAAGTAGCTAAATCACTCAGTTCTGACTTGCAAGTACCCGCTAGAGCCGAAATAATACTAGAGGGTTTTATTTACCCAGATGATAGGGCAGATGAGGGTCCTTTTGGGGACCACACTGGTTATTACAACGAAATAGACAGCTTTCCTGTTTTCACCATCGAAACCATGACTATGCGTAAAGATCCAATTTATCACAGTACCTACACGGGGCGTCCACCAGATGAACCAGCGATTCTCGGTTTAGCGTTAAACGAAGTGTTTATTCCAATACTTCAAAAGCAGTATCCAGAGATTACCGACTTTTTTCTACCATCCGAAGGCTGTTCCTACCGAGTAGCAATCGTTAGCATGAAGAAACAATACCCCGGTCACGCCAAACGAGTCATGATGGGTGTTTGGTCGTTTCTTCGTCAATTTATGTACACTAAATTTGTTATTGTCGTTGATGATGATATCGATCCTCGTCAATGGGAAGATGTAATTTGGGCAATATCGACTCGGGTAGACCCAGCCAGAGATCTAACAATTGTAGAGAATACGCCAATAGATTACCTTGATTTTGCATCGCCAGTGTCGGGACTTGGTTCTAAAATGGGACTCGATGCGACAAACAAACTGCCAGGTGAAACAACAAGAGAATGGGGCACTCCAATCACTATGGATCAAGCGGTCAAAGATAAAATTGATTCAATCTGGTCTGAACTAGGTATTGACTGACCCAATTAATTAGTTCAAATCAATTAATAAAATGAAATTTAAGTAATTACGGTAAATTAAACATGACCAAACTAGATAACGCTCTAATTTCAGAAATGCCAGGATGGCGACAGCAGTTACACAGTCAACCCGAAACTGGTTTTGATGTCCATCAAACAGCTGAGTTTGTAGCTAATCTACTCGAATCATTCGGACTTGAAGTCCATACTGGTATTGGTCAAACAGGTATTGTTGGGGTATTGCGAAATGGCACATCTAATCTCGCCATTGGATTAAGAGCTGACATGGATGCCTTACAAATTCAGGAAATGAATACGTTTGACTATCGCTCAAAACATGATGGAAAAATGCATGCTTGTGGTCATGATGGACATTCCACTATGTTATTAGGTGCGGCAAAACATCTATCCAAAAATAGAAATTTTAATGGCACCATTTATTTCATATTCCAACCAAACGAAGAGCATGGCCTCGGAGCACAAGCAATGATAGATGACGGCTTGTTTGAGCGATTCCCAATGCAATCAGTGTTTGGGATTCATAATATGCCAGGTATGGAGGCTGGTCACTTCTCGATGCGCAGCGGGCCAGTGATGGCAAGTGAAGATAATTTTGTTATTACGATAAAAGGACGAGGTGGTCATGCCTCACAACCACATCATCATATAGACCCATTGGTAATAGGAGCAGAAATTATACTGGCACTGCAAACTATCGTTTCAAGGACTATCAACCCAGATCAACAAGCGGTAGTGTCTGTTACTGAAATTGATACTGATGGCGCAGTTAATGTGATACCCAGCAATGTCGTTATTAAGGGTGATTGTCGTTGTTTTGGTGACGAAGTGCGTGGCCAAATTGAAAAGCAAATGGCGCAATTGGTTAAAGGTATCTGCAGTGCGCATGGTGCAGAACATGACTTTGATTATATTCGTCTCTTTCACTCAACGATTAACGACGAAGAACAAACAAAGGCTGCCTACCAAGCGGCAGTCACATCCGTTGGTGAAAGTAGTGTTGAATACAATTGTAAACCACTCACCATATCAGAGGATTTCTCGAGCATGTTAAGAGTGAAGGCTGGTTGCTATATATTTATAGGAAATGGAATCGATAGCGTCGGTGGTTGTATGTTGCACAATCCTAATTACGATTTCAATGACGACATATCGGCAACAGGAGTTAAGTACTGGTCAACACTGGTGGAACAGAAGTTACCGGTACTATGATAAAACCTGTTCGAATATAAGAGAACATGGCGTTGTGAAGCGTTAACGTTGATTGTAAAAGGTATTGGTCAAATCGCAATTGAAAACAATTAAAAGTCAGCATTGGTGGGAAGCACTTTAGGCTCATTAATTAACATGTCACGCATCAGTGACATTACGCCAATCGTATTAAACTTAAGTATTATTAAGTGCTCAGAAGAATTATAGTTGACTCGATATTCAAGCGAAAATGCTACCTCAACGAGATTAGTAGTAAGCAATAGTGTGAAGAATATTAAAATTTGAAATAGTGTTGGTAATATTTTTAGCTGTTTAACTTAAAACAGCAGAATTACTTGAAAAGATCATAAAAAATTCTTAAGTCACAGAACACTTACTTTTTAAAAAATTGCATCACAATACCAAATTACCGAACTTCAATTAGGGTAATGAAAAAGTGATAAGGCGCTTTTGTGGTTTGATCAATTTTCACTGACTTAAACTTTGTTTTGATCGTACTTTTTTGATAGCGAAGATAGCCGATTAACCTCAGGAAATGATTGTTGAACTTCCAATTAAAAATCAGGCCGCTGTACTTAAGTGTTTATGACCGGGTGTCACGGCGAAAGAAATTCACGCCGTTTTTATATAAGTGACTTAAGGCGTAAGTTATTACTATCCATCTATTGTTGTCGTGCCACCGACTTTAGTTTCTTCGAGTGCCAACAACGGGTATGAGGTGTTACCACCATTATCCAACCAGGTAAGGTATTGGCCATTAATAGTTAACTGTGTTGTTAACAAATTCAGAGCACAAGTTGGAGACAGCTTTACTATTACCGAAAACGGATACGATCAGATTAACTCGGATTTTAAAGCACTGTTAAATCTTATTTATAGCAAGTCAGGAAACAACATGTATCAACCAGGTGAAATTGTTAGCTCTAAAACTAGGACAGTCGTACTAGATAAAGGAAAGCACTATAGAGCAAAGCTTGGCTTTATATTAATGTCGACGGATCTAGCGGCTGAATCAGATTTCATCGATATGGTTCCTGATGGTGTAGGTATTCACATTACCCGATTAAAAACAGACGATTTAACCACCAACGAAACTTTGGCTCATCACATTGATGAAATGGCCGATGCAGCTTCTAGAATTCAACCTGATGCTAAACCTGACGTTATTTGTTACAGCTGTACCAGTGGCTCAATTGTCAATGGCGAAGAGAACGTCATGGCAGAGATTACTAAAGGCGCACCGTATGCTAAGCCAATGACCATAGCAACTGGCGTAGTAGATGCGTTAAGGGAATTAGGAGTCAAAAAAATAGTGGTTGGGACTCCCTATATAGATGAAATCAATACAGCTGAAGCCGATTTCTTAGTTGATAAAGGTTTTGAAATATTAGACATTCAGGGACTAAACCTGACAACGGGTCTAGAATTTGGTTATGTAACGCCTGCCTATTGGAAAAAATTTGCCTTAGAAATAGACCACTCAGAAGCCGATGCAATTTTTCTTAGTTGTAGTGGTATTCGAGCATTAGAAGTCGTAGACGAAATTGAAGCAATAGTTAATAAGCCAGTTATTACCAGCAATCAAGCTCAAATGTGGAGTTGCCTTCGTCGCGCAGGCATAGACGATAAAATCATCGGTTTTGGACGTATATTTGAAAAACCCGGATTATCTCTACAGCTACCTAAATCAGAATAAATTTAATCATTGCTGTTACTCTAGTCTTGGACATACTAAATTTAGTACTTCTGAAGAGCGGTGCAGATTTTAAGAGAAAGCAAAAATAAATTGAGACTGTTATGCAATCAATCATGATATTTAACTCAAAAGTTGGCCTAGGAAAAAACACAGTCTCAACTAACTTGGCCAGCTACTTTGCTTTGCAAGGTGAGAAAATGGTTCTCGCTGGTTTAGATTTCCAGTTTTCCAGCCTTGAAGGGTTAGCTAACAGACCCTGTGGTGGAAGCTTAATAACTGGTATTGGCGCATCGAAGGACATTTTCAGAGCCCCACGCAAAGTTGATTATATTATCTACAATACTCCTGCTGCAATCCTGACGAATGACATCACTCATTATTTAAGACGTGCTCAAAGTGTTATTATTTCGGTATTACCCGTACCAATCGATATGCGCGCTGTTACTCTTTTTATTCAAAACGTATTGGCTAATGGAGGAGTCATTCGCAAAAATTGTCGAGTAGCCCTAATCGCAAATCGATGTACAGAAAACACCAATCATTTCCAACAGTCGGCCATTTATATAAAAAAAGTGCGTAAAACACCTTTCTTAAGCGCATTGCGTAAAATCCTAAATTACAATAAAGCATCAGAAAAGAAACAAAGGATTTTCGAACTACTACCTTACCCCGTTGGTCGTGACCTAGGTCAATGGGAACCCATTATAAAATGGCTGATAAGTAAACGAAGTCAGCCAGAAAATTGAGCAAAATCTATCAGTTTTCGCTGTATCTTTCAGTAGCCAAAACTGAATCGATTTATCAGGGTCAGGTGAAATATATAATAGTTGAAACTGAACAGGGTTTAAAACTGCAGTTACCCGCTCATAATTTCAGGCCTTTTGTGAACTCAAATGGAATTAGAGGGCGTTTTAGATTGATTACTGATGATCAAAACCAATTAAAAAAAATAGAAAAATTTTAACTCTTAACGGGTTATTTTCGTTTAGCTAAGTCCTTTTTAGCTTTATTTTTAGCTGCAACCTGCTTAACAGCTGAACCAATATGAGGTTCGCCTCGTTGCTTAGCTAGTTGTACTTGTTTCTCACGCTCCTTGAACCTTAAGCGCTTAACATCTGATTTCTTATTGTAGCAGCTTGGACAGCTCACACCTTGGCAATATTTTTCGCTCTTCTTATCCTCAACAGTAATGGGCAATCGGCAAGCATGACACTGGTCATAACTACCTTTTTCCAGGGCGTGATTGACAGTAACTCGATTATCGAATACAAAACATTCTCCTTCCCAAAGCGACTCAGATTCAGGTATATCTTCCAGATATTTTAATATGCCACCTTGCAAGTGATACACCTCTTCAAAACCCTGCTGCTTTAAATAAGCGGTTGATTTTTCACAGCGAATGCCGCCGGTACAAAACATGGCTACTTTACGTTGTTTAAAATTCGATAGTTCATTGGTCGAATAATCGGGAAATTCACGAAAGGAAGTTGTGTTGGGAATAATCGAATTCTTAAAAGTTCCAATAGCTGACTCATAGTCATTTCGAGTATCGACTAGCACTACATCAGGATCAGATATCAAAACATTCCAGTCCTTTGGCTTAACATAGGTACCAGAAGAATTAATAGGATCGATATTTTCCACATTCATGGAGACAATTTCCTTTTTCAATTTGACCCGGGTTCGGTAAAAAGGAATGCTATCGTCATATGAAAACTTGGCATCTACATTAGCTAAACGAATGTCAGAACGAATCCAGCTGAGTAATTTATCAATAGATGCCTGAGTTCCTGCAACCGTACCGTTAATACCTTCATGTGCTAACAGTAATGTGCCTTTGATATCCAGTGACAACATTGTGGCGAGCAATGGTTTTTGTAAAGATTCAAAATCATCAAGTGTAGTAAATTGATAGAGTGCAGCGACTACATATGAATTTGACATAAAAAACCTGTTAGCTAGCTGGAACGTAAAACCAGTGCCTGAAATTGATAAGTAAGACTAACGCTCTGTAATTAAAAATATATAGTTAGAAACGAATAACATTAACTGGATTTCAAAGTAACGTTGATAGACTGACCGTCAAAAATAATTCTATCACCCGGTATTATTTTTTTACGTTTTTGAGTTTCAATTTCACCGTTCACACGTACAAGGCCATCCGCAATAACTTGTTTCGCAAATCCACCACTGTGTGCCAGTCCTTCAAATTTAAGAACTTTGTAAAGCTCAACAAATTCAGATTCAAGTTCGGTAATAATATTAGCAGAGTTGGTCATTATTTTGTCTCTGTTGATGCTGATGGAGGATTAACCGCTGTTAAAGCATGGCCTTCAAAAACAACGCCGTTCCAACCGTGTAATATAAACTGTCGAATATTTTGATGATCGTCACCCTCTGGTGACGCTAAGACGTCCCTATAAAAACTACCAAAACAAGTCAATGTCTGTTGCACATTCAGTTTTTGTATCAGGCCAAAACTGAGTATTTTACAGGAACCATGATTTTGTGTTGCAGAGCTTGAGGCACTGCCATTACGAAAAGCGGTCGGTGTAAAATGATACAGTGATTCAATTAATGTAATTGAGTCGGTAAACTCAACTAGACTGGATGAGTCGTTTAGTAATTCTAAAAACCGAGATAAATTCAAAATATCTTCCAATGGTGAGAGTCATTGTTCCTAAAGGCGCTCAATATGATAAAGAATCAAATGACTCAAAACATAGCACAATATGAGAAAATTTAGAGTGGTATAAAAAATGTAATAATAAACCTAATGATTGGTATTTTCCAACGTCTATAGTGAATAGAACCGTTAATTAATCACATTTTGGCGATTATTAAGTGAGCTGTTAGTTGTTTAGTAAGTGTGTTTAAGATTGCTGATATAAGGTGATAATAAAAGTACAGGAGTAGGCATTTGAAAATCTTAAAAATAGTCAACACTCCCTGCTAGTTCGATACGAGAAACCAGACTATTGGGAGCAGGGTATTACTACCTGCGCTGCTAATCAGTAGTTGAACCACTTTCTATCGAAAGACATCATAAAATCATTTAATCTGATTCTAATTGATGGCAAATTGCCGGCATTAAAAGACTCAGGGTAAGGGTTTGAAATCGATTTAAGCGACGTCTAATAAGCTGCAAAGTTTTATTAACGCTATAATAATGCATGATCTTGTTTTGAATCTTGCTTTTGATGATAAAACTGATGGGAATATGGGAGAATAACGAGAACTAGCCAATAGCAACAATAGTAGAAGAATTATGATCCAGTGGTACCCAGGTCACATGCACAAGGCGAATAAGGAATTTAAAAAAATTCTGCCTCAAGTTGATATCGTGATTGAAGTTCTCGATGCACGTATCCCCTTCTCAAGTCAAAATCCAATGTTGGCAAGTATTCGTAAATACAAGCCAACCATAAAAATTCTTAATAAAAGTGACTTAAGTGACGATCATTTATTAGCGCTTTGGCAAACCGAGCTTGAGAAAGACAGTACGGTAAAAACTCTCACCTGCAATAATTTGGGAACGGCTTATGATAAAATTCGCGGCCTGTGTCGTTCACTCATACCCGAACGTAACAATCGATCGTCAATGGTTTACGCCATGATAGCGGGCATACCCAATGTTGGTAAATCTACCATTATCAATTCTCTGGCCGGACGCGCAATCGCTAAAACAGGCAACGAAGCAGCAGTTACGAAAATGCAGCAACGGATCGAAATTTCACCCCATCTGACATTGATCGATACGCCCGGCGTACTTTGGCCTAATATCGAAAATAAAAACAGCGGCTATCGATTAGCTGCGACTGGTGCCATAAAAGATACCGCGATTGATTTACAGGACATTGCCTGTTTTGTAGCTGAATTCATGCTTGAAAAATACCCATCTAACATCCAATCTCGATATGGGTTAGAACAATTGCCAAAAACTGAAATAGAATTATTAGAAACCATTGCGCGAAAACGCGGGTGTATTGTTTCAGGCGGCGTGGTTGATTTCGAAAAAGTATCACGCATTGTAGTGTCTGACTTACGCAGCGGTGGTTTTGATGGCATTTGCATGGAAACCCCCGACCAGATACTAGAAGAGCTTTCCCAGCTTGAAGCTTTGCGTGCACTCAAGTTAGAAAAAGCGCAGGCAAAAAAATCTAAAAGAAAAGGCAGATAAAGTAGCCAAGCTAAGCCAAACAGATAAGAGATACAGAGTATGATAATCCGACAAGCAACCATAACCGATACAGCCGCAATCGCAGATTTCAACATTAAAATGGCGAAAGAAACAGAAGATATGGATCTAATACCCGATGTCATCAATGCCGGTGTACGCAACATGATCGAAAATCCGCCAATGGGCTTCTATCTGGTGGCCGAAGAAGACGACGTTATTCAGGCGTCTCTTATGGTTACCACTGAATGGAGCGACTGGCGTAATGGTCTGTTTTGGTGGATACAGAGTGTTTATGTGCAACCACAATATCGTCGAATGGGGCTGTACAGTAAACTCTATGAAAAAGTAAAAAAACTAGCTCAGGATGAGGAAAACGTGTGTGGCTTCAGGCTCTATGTAGAACACGAAAATTTAACTGCGCAAAAAACTTACCGCTCCTTAGGTATGGAAAAAACAGATTATCAAATGTTTGAAGAAATGAAATCTGTAATCAAAATATCCTAATAACTAGGCATCAAAGCTGTTGTTCTAAACGTTTAATTTAGGTTATGAAAAAGGGGTATTAGAAAAACTAAACCCAGGTAAGGTCTCACCCAATAGGGACAAGGTCTATCCAAATAATATAAAGGACAATGCCTTCAATATCATATAAAAAATCAAGTTTAGCACTTCAGTTAAAAGGAGTATTACAGCGCTAGCAGCTATTTCTTACCTAATAAACCTCTGTTTTGTAACAATCTAATGTAATCATTCAAATATAGATGATGCTCTATCGTATATACTTGAATTAAGCAAAATATTCCAAACATAGTCTTATACAAATGAAATCTAGTCACAATGACAAATATGGCATTGTATTTATAATCAGCCATGTTCAGTCAGTTGAATTTAAGGTATTCATCGTATAATTTTTGTGAGTAATATTATGAAAACATTTGTTATTTTGACATCTAGGCACGAAGCTCCAACAATATCGATTAATAAAGTAGTAATGGAGTGTTATCAAACGTTATTAACGAAAAAGTGGGTACTATGACCAACAAAAAATCTGATATTGGCTTGATTGGCCTGGCAGTAATGGGCCAAAACCTAGCATTAAATATTGCGGATCACGGTTTTCAAATATCTGTATACAATCGGACTGAGAGTAAAACTAAACAGTTTGCAGCCAATAATGGCAATACGCCCGGTGGAATGGTTGCTACGTCAACACTAGGAAAGCTTGTTGACTCACTATCAAAGCCAAGAAAAATTATCATTATGGTTAAGGCTGGCGCTGCTACTGATGCTGTAATTGAAGAAATTGCCGAGTTACTAGATGCTGGCGATATAGTAATCGATGGTGGTAACGCAAAATGGACCGATACCATTCGTCGCGAACAAGCTTTATCGGTTAGAGGATTACGGTTTATCGGAAGTGGTGTTAGCGGCGGTGAAGAAGGCGCACGCTTTGGGCCTAGTTTAATGCCTGGCGGTACGCGAGAGGCCTGGGAGCATTTAAAACCTATTTGGGAAGCCATCGCTGCAAAAGTGGATATAGATACCGGGCAAGAAATACAGGGAGCCTCTCCCGGTAAACCCATTGTAGGAGGACTGCCCTGCACTGCATATATTGGACCCAATGGTGCCGGCCACTATGTAAAAATGGTGCACAATGGTATTGAATACGGTGATATGCAAATGATTTGTGAGGCCTACGATTTAATGCGTTCAGTGCTAGGACTCAGTCCAGCCGAAATGGGTGAGATATTCGAACATTGGAACAAAGGTCGTTTAAATAGTTTTTTAATTGAAATTACAGCGGATATATTAAAACAAATAGACCCTGAAACTGGTGCTCCATTTGTCGATATAGTACTCGATGCTGCGGGACAAAAAGGTACGGGGAAATGGACTAGCACCGACGCCTTAGAAATGGGAGTGCCTGCTCCCACTATTGCAGAAGCTGTTTTTGCCCGTTGCTTAAGCGCAATCAAAACAGAGCGCGTGGCTGCTTCTAGCCTATTTGCACAGCGCAAAATTGTATTTGATGGTGATAGGCAAGCTTTTATCGATGCCATAGAAGACGCACTTTATTGTTCAAAAGTTTGTTCTTATGCGCAAGGTTTTCAACAAATGCGATATGCACAAGAAGAATACAACTGGTCACTTAATTTTGCTGAAATTGCTCAGCTATTTAGAGGGGGTTGTATTATTCGTGCAGGTTTCTTGCAGAAAATTGTTGAAGCCTATGAGCGCGAACCCACGCTAGCCAATTTGTTGTTGGATCCTTATTTCACTAAGGCTATTGAAGCTGCCGATAGTAGCTGGCGCAATGTGGTTTCAACAGCGGTACTAAATGGTGTTGCTACTCCTACTTTCAGCTCTAGTTTGGCGTACTTTGATAGTTATAGAACGGCTCTACTACCGCAAAATTTGTTACAAGCTCAGCGAGACTATTTTGGTGCGCATACTTACGAACGCATTGATAAACCACGCGGCGAGTTTTTTCATATAGATTGGCCAGAAGAAGGCCGACCACAGATTAAGTTGTAAGGATTTAAGGCTATTGATTGAAAGGGTCCGGACGCTATTTCTTAATGTTGGACTCTATTAGAGTTTTATCCGATCACTAAGCGTCACCATTACCAAAACAGGTTTCATTAGGGTGATTTAGCTTTCAATCTATTACCGGCTGTTTGGTCTAGAATAAGTGCCGTTTTTATTAATTATCTATACTTTAAAACAGCTTGATAGGGTGCTATAGCTCAGATTGAAAAAAGGTCATGTGTATAAAATATTATGAATCCTAATCAAAACAAATTCATAACCGAAGAAGCCATGGTTTCCTTTGTTCGTTGCCCTTTGATTGTTGTGCTGTTTTTAGTAGCCGCTTTTAGCACGGTATTTAGCGGTGTGAATTTCGCAAGTAATGACGATCAGGTGTTAAAAAAACGGGAATTTAATTCCATGCTGGATGGTAGATGGATAGGTAATGGAATTTCTTATGGAGCCTATCGTGATGGTGAGAGTCCTGATCAAAATTTGACTTCTAAAGACAATATTCTAGAAGACTTGCTGATTATTGCAAAACATTGGCATTTAATCAGGCTATATGGTTCTGATTCACAGTCAAAAAACATTTTAGAAGTGATCGAAGATAATAATTTGCCGATACGAGTTATGCTGGGTGCCTGGCTGGATGGCCACAAGTCTGAACAGGAAAATGATGAGCAGATAAGATTAGCAATAGAATTTGCTAATCGTTTTAAGCAGATTGTTGTAGCTGTCAATGTCGGTAATGAGATTTTTGTTGACTGGTCATGGCATCGCGTCAACGATATGGATAAAGTGATCGATCAGATCCGGCAAGTCCGAGTGGCTATCAAGCAGCCAGTGACCGTTAGCGATGATTATAATTTCTGGAACAAGCTCAACGCAAAGAAGCTAGCCGATGAACTCGACTTTATTTGTCTCCACGGTTACGCGCTATGGAACAGCCAGCATCTAGAACAGGGTTTGGAATGGACGAAGTCAATTTATCAGGATATAAAAAGTCGCTACCCTGATCACAAAATAGCCTTTTGCGAAACCGGCTGGGCTACCAGTAAAGTGAGTACAGGTAATAACGATGAAGCCAGGCTTATGGTCGGTAAGGTAGGTGAAAATGAACAAGCGTTTTTCTTTAATCAATACAATAATTGGGTGAATCAAAATAAGCTGGTTTCATTTTATTTTTCATCTTTCGATGAAAACTGGAAAGGTGGTTTTGACGGTGAAAACCCGATGGCAAAAGCGGAGAAGCACTGGGGTCTTTATAAATCAGACCGCAGCCCAAAGAAGTCTATGCGTTGAACGACCAGAGTGTGAATATAATGCATGTTGACTTACCTTATTTAGAAAATTTCTATAAGGATAAAATATATCAGCGTTAGGCTGATTAATTTGGATAAGCAATCAGGCTAGGATTTGCTCAATTCAAAATCTGAAAAATACAACAACCCCAAGGGTTACCTCCATCAACAGGACTGAAACGTTATTTGGGGAACACAATATATTTTGAATAAAGCAATCTGGTTGCTGAATATTCCATCCTTGCACTACCAGCCGCCACCTACTATAGTTATTCATCCTCAACGGGGTGCTCTTCAACCAGCGATTGCTGGCCAAAGCTGAGAGGTTTAAACACCAACCCGATGAACCTGATCCAGTTAGTACTGGTGTAGGGATGTGAGCGAATCTAGTGTTGATTTCTCCCCATCTCTCTATTTATATACCTAATGGAGACTTTAATGTCCATCACATCAAAAATAGCTGCGGCACTAGTGCTTAGCGCTTTTGTTTTTAGTACCGGCTTTGCTGCAAAGCCAACACTCACCGTTTATACCTATGATTCGTTTACGAGCGATTGGGGCCCTGGCCCGCAGATTAAAAAAGCATTCGAAGAAACCTGCAATTGCACCCTGGCACTGGTTGGTTTAGAGGATGGTGTTTCATTACTAAACCGTCTAAAATTGGAAGGAAAAAATACCAATGCTGATGTTGTTTTAGGTATCGATACCAACCTGACGGCTGATGCTAGAGCGAGTGGTCTATTTACAAAACACCAGCTGCCAATGACAAAGTCTACTCTCCCACAGGTATGGAAAGACGATACTTTTCTACCTTATGATTATGGTTATTTCGCATTTGTTTATAATTCAGAGCTATTGAAAAATCCACCTACAAGTCTGAAAGATTTAGTAGAAAATGACAACGGGCCGACGGTCTTAATTCAAGACCCACGCACCAGCACGCCAGGTTTGGGCTTGTTGCTTTGGATCAAAAAAGTCTATGGAGATAAGTCCGATGAGGCTTGGAAGAAACTATCTCCACGAATCGTAACCGTCAGCAAAGGCTGGAGTGAAGCTTATGGTCTTTTCCTCAAGGAAGAAGCCGAGATGGTTTTAAGCTACACCACATCACCGGCCTATCACATTATTGCCGAAGACGATAAACGCTTTGCTGCAGCAGAATTCTCCGAAGGCCATTATCAACAAATTGAAGTAGCCGGACTAGTGGAAGCCAGCCAACAGAAGGCATTAGGTCGTCAGTTTTTATCGTTTATGCAAGATGAAAAATTTCAGGCAATCATTCCTACGACTAACTGGATGTACCCCGCCGCTTTAGCCAAAACAAGCTTGCCTGAAGGTTTCAACGAATTGGTTCAACCAGCAACAACGCTTATTTTCACTGAAGATAGTATCGAAAAGAACCGAAAAAAATGGGTCAATGAGTGGTTAGAGGTCATGTCTGAGTAAACTTCCTAAGTTATTTATCAAAGTAATTTGCCAAATTAATACGGCTATATAATTTCTGCCATGCACCTAACCTATCCAACCAGAACAGGCTATTGGGTACTCGCGATATTGGCGTTGGCTGTGCTGACGCCAATGTTGGGTTTGTTAGTTCAAACTAGTCTAATAGGGGATAATTCTAACAACCTACCGTTTTGGCAAAGTAGTTTTATTCAACGAGTTATATTCTTTAGTTTATGGCAAGCACTTCTGTCGGCTGGTCTCAGTATCCTACTCGCTTTGCTGGTTGCAAGAGCGTTGGCACACTTCGGCGAATTTCCATTCAGAGGGTTGCTGCTAAGACTATTTGGCTTACCGTTGGTGGTCCCCTCGATAGTTGCCGTGATGGGCGTTGTCTCTGTCTATGGCAGTAATGGCTGGATCCCACTGGGCCGATCTCTATATGGACTGAATGGCATTTTGCTGGCACATGTATTTTTTAACATGCCGTTAGCAGTACGATTACTACTTCCCGTCTGGCAATCAATACCAACCCATCATTGGCAAATGAGTGAGCAATTGGGGCTCACTCGTTGGCAGCAGTGGCGGCACCTGGAATGGCAGGCATTACGAGAAAGTTTACCCGGTGTATCACTGCTAATTTTCATGCTGTGCCTGACAAGCTTTGCGGTGGTGCTAACACTAGGCGGTGGTCCAAAAAGTACAACACTCGAAGTCGCCATATACCAATCACTTCGATTTGATTTCGATCCCCCTCGCGCGGTGGCGCTCGCATTATTGCAACTAGGCTTATGTGTGCTGGTTGCCTGGGCCAGTTCACTATTTCATAAGCTGCCGGATGTAGAAATAACGTTACCTAATGCGCAAACTAACACCCAATCAACAAACCGAGTATTGAACAGCATGATCATACTTGTTGCGGTCATATTTGTGAGTATGCCCTTAGTCGCGATGCTTATCGATTCAATCAATGGATCGATAATCGACGTCATTAAGCAGCCAAAACTATGGTTATCAGCGAGTCTAACGCTATTAATTGGTCTGGGTGCTTCCAGCCTTGCGGTGATTGCTGGTTGGCTATTGCTGGATACCAGCTCCGATCTTGCTGTTCTAGGTCGAAAAAGAAAAGCCAGCCTAATAGAAATGTTAGGTTCAATCGTTTATGTCGTGCCGCCACTGGTGATTGGTACGGGACTTTTCGTATTGATGGCGCCATATCTCAATGTTTTTGACTGGGCCATTCCAGTCGTCATTGTTATCAATGCGATGATGGGTTTGCCCTTTGTTATTCGGACGCTTGGTCCAGCCATGCGCCAAAATAAAATGCGTTACCAAAATTTATGCGCAAGCCTGGCATTAACAAAATGGCAGCGTTTTAAAACTGTCGAATGGCCTCTGCTACGAAAACCCGTCGGTTTGTCTAGCGCGCTGGTCGCAGCGATGGCAATGGGCGACTTGGGCGTTATTGCTTTATTCGGCACACCAGAAATTACGACATTGCCACTCATGTTATACCATCAGCTATCGGCCTATCTGATACCGAATGCAGCCGTTACCGCTGTTTTTTTACTGACATTTTGTTTATTGATTTTCTGGTTGCTAGAAAAATTAATTGGAGGCAAATCAAATGTTGAGTATTGAGCAATTACAATTTTGTTATTTACCGCATAGCACAGCGCAAAACCTAAAATCAAAAAGAAGTAATGAAACAAGCAAGATAAAAGGTAATACAAAAGATGCATTAGCGATGTGTTTCGATCTCTCTGTTAATTCAGGCGAAGTGCTAAGTCTGATTGGTCCCAGTGGCTCAGGCAAAAGCACACTACTCAAACTCATTGCAGGATTTTTACCGGCCAGTAATGGAAAAGTTGAAATTGAAATAAAAAACCAAAAAAAACCTCAGTCAATTCAATCATTGCGACCAGCCAAACGTCCGGTGACGATGTTATTTCAGGAACATAACCTGTTCCCCCATTTAGACATTTACACCAATATAGCATTGGGTATCAACCCATCCCTGAAGCTGACAGCACAACAAAATGTATTGATAGATCAAGCACTTGAAAGTCTGGGCTTGCAAGACATGCAAAAGCGCAGTCCTGGAAGTTTATCTGGCGGCCAAAGACAACGCGTAGCACTCGCCAGAGCACTGGTGCGGCAACATCCCATTTTATTACTCGATGAACCCTTTGCCGCACTAGGCCCGGCGCAGCGCGAGGAAATGATCAGCTTAGTCAAAGCAATGGTCGAAGATAAAAATATGTGTGCACTGCTAGTAAGTCATCAACCTAGCGATGCACTGTTAGCATCAAGGCGAACCGCATTCATTAATAATGGCCAAGTTATTAAAATTGATGAAACAAAAAAGTTACTCAGTCAGTCGGGCCTCGCTGAAATTAATCAATACTTAGGGACATAGTGAATAGCGAGACTATAAAATTACTGGAAATCAGCTTCAAACGGGTTCCAGAATTATCGGTCTACACAATCAATGACTTCGACATTAACCCACTATCAGGTTACACAAACCTAAACTTCCACTTAAAAAGTACAATACACGATTGGGTTTTACGAATCCCAAAAGACAAAACAAATGGCTATATCAACCGAGTTGAGGAAGCCCATAATGCTAAAATCGCATTTAATCTTGGTCTGGCGCCAAAGTGTTTGTGGCGTGATGGTAGCGGATACAGTTTAAGTAGTACTATTAGGCAATCTCGTTCTGCAGAAGTGTCTGACCTTAGTAACCCTGATCAACTAAAGCCGCTAGTCGCAGCCTTGCAACAGTTACACCAAAGCAATCAGGCTTTTCAAGGTACAGTTGATATAAATCAACTACTTACGCGTTACTATATGTTGATGCCAAACTCTAAACGGCAGCTACTGCTCAATCGCTATCACGATGCAACAATAAAAGTAAAAAACGTCTTGCAGCAAGTGCACAGGCTCGTACCATCACATAACGATCTGGTACTCGAAAATATATTAATCGACAGTCATAACCATACTCATCGGGTGTGGATAATCGACTGGGAATACGCCACGATGGGATCGCCCTACTGGGATCTCGCAACATTGTGCAACCAAGGTAAGCTTACGACGATTCAGGCAGAAAACTTGCTGAGTCTTTATCAAAATAAGAGTCAGGCGCTTAATTTAAAAACACTGAGTGACTATCGTGACATTTTAAACGCGCTTTCAACTTTCTGGATGGCAGCGCTTGCTAGTTAAAATCCAAAGCTAGAAAACAATCTATGAGCTCTACAAATTTATATCTATCAGCCGTATTGATCTGGGGCTCCACTTGGTATGCCATAAAATTTCAACTCGGTATTGTCGATCCAGAGGTCTCGCTAGTGTATCGATTTGCGCTGGCTGCCATTATCTTGTTAGGTTTTTGTTTATGGCGAAAAAAGAATCTACGCTTTAGCCTGTCCGAGCATCGCTTTATGGCGTTACAAGGTTTGTTTTTGTTTTCAAGTAATTATCTTGTTTTCTACTGGGCAACCGAATTACTCACATCTGGCATCGTCGCACTTCTTTTCTCCACGGTGATCTTGATGAACATTGTCAACAGCGCTATTTTTCTCGGAAAGCGCGTTAACGCAAGAGTCATCGTCGGCGCCATGTTTGGCATAGCGGGCATCGCCGCTGTATTCTGGTCAGAGCTATCTATCGTCGAACACAATGCTGAAAGCTGGCATGGATTATGGCTTTGCCTCATCGCCACATTCTTTGCCTCAATCGGCAACATCATTTCGGCTCGAAATCAAACAAACAACTTGCCAGTGCTGCAAACAAACGCCTGGGGCATGACCTATGGCACAATCATCATGACCCTATTTGCATTGTTCAATGGTGCCGATTTCAACTACGACACGTCAATCAGCTATAGCCTGTCGTTGGTTTATCTCAGTGTATTCGGATCAATCTTCGCATTCGGTTGCTATCTAACCCTAATCGGACGAATCGGAGCAGACAAAGCAGCCTACACGGCCGTATTGTTTCCGATCATAGCACTCGGCCTGTCGACATTATTTGAGGGCTATCAATGGAGTATTGAGGCGTTGTTTGGATTTTGTCTGGTACTGTTTGGTAACTATGTGGTGCTCACGAAGACTGCTGTGAAGAATATGGGCAGGCTCTGGGGAAAAGCTGAATAGTGATTGAGTTAAGAGCACTACTTAACAGCGGTTAGCTGCTTTACACTTTCTATACTTAAAGGTCGTTCGAAACTATTTATGGCCAATTCTTAGCCTTACGTGTTTTAGTCAAACCTGTATGCCATGCAATACTTACTAATGAAAAAAAGGTTACGATCTTTATGCATTTCAATAAAATTATTTTTCTTGCTGTAACTTCACTATTTTTTTCTACTTTTAATGCAACAGCAGCGACTGATGCCATTGAAGGTATGGTCTATTGGCAGGAAGATGCCAAAGGCAAGGTAAGGTTTATTGGTGATAATCCTCATCCAGTTCCTTATACAGTTGAAGTGAAGTTTAGTCACCTCGAAAATATGCGACCATCTAAACAAGCTCCGTTTATCTTTACGTTAAAAGCTAACAGCTATGAAAATAATCTCTTAACTTTAACTCGGGTCAAAAATAACAGCTATCGCTTTGGCGTGACAACGCGGGTTGTGCCAGGTCTAGGCGCCAATACTCGTCATCAAGACGATTTTTTATACCTGTTACCTTTCGAACACGGCAAAAAATATCAAGTTGACCAGGGTTATTTTGGCTCGGCAACCCATAAAGATCCGAATCCGTACGCTATCGATTTTAGTATGGATACTGGCACCGTGGTCTGTGCTGCTCGTGGCGGTATCGTGGTGGAGGTAAAAGAAGATTCAAACATTGGTGGCCTAGGTTATAAATATGCAAAATATGCTAATTTTGTCACTATTTTTCATAAAGATGGTTCATTTGGCAATTATGCCCATCTCAAAAAAGGCGGTGCACTGGTTAAAAAGGGACAAGTCGTCAAGGCTGGCCAACCCATTGGATTAAGTGGCAATACCGGGCAATCATCTGGTCCCCATTTGCATTTTGAAATATTTTCTTATAACACAAAGGGTGAATCGAGAAATCTGTCGGTTAAATTTATCAGCCATCAACAAAGCGATTTGACGAAATTAAAAAAAGGTCGGTTTTATTATGCCCTACACCCCAATCAACCGGATTTCAAGGTGTTGTTAGGGGCCGATATGAATAATGATGATGTTAAAAAGGTCCATCCACTAGATTTTAACGATCAGTTTGAAATCACTACCGAATCAGTTGATGATACTATAATTGTCTATGCCAGCAATGGTACATATTCGACAATGGATATTGAGTTAGAGTTTGAACTTCAAAACCTCACTAGCAGCCGTTTGTCTCCTATCAAAGTATCAGTGCCACCTTTAAGCAAGCAGTTCATCACGCTGCTAAAACCGGTTAGCCACAACATATCCAGCCAATATTCGTATTCACTAAAACAGAAAATAAAGGGCTTGAAATAGATAGTAACAAACATAAACAAGCTATAGCACTTAATAGAACTATTAAAGGCAAGCCAATAAAAGTCCGTGGTCTAGGAGCCTGTCGGACTTAGGATAAATCTACTGCGGAAAAGCCATTTTGGCCAAATTTCTCGATCCAATCCGTTGAATAGAACCACTATTCGCCTCTTTCGATCAAAAAATTTAACTCAAATGACTTTCCCTCGCTAGGATTACCTAAGTCCGACAGACTCCTTTTAGCTAAGTCTCTTACCATACATTTAATAGCTTTGACCGAAATGAGGATTTCGCCATCCTGTTTCGAGTAACAGCACTTTGTTTGTCGACATTGTTCAGAATTCATCAATGGAGTATTGAAACGCGGTTTGGATGTTGTCTAGTACTGCTTGGAAACTATGTGGTGCTAACTTAGGCAGCAGTGAAAAACATAGGCAGGTCTGGGATAAAGCAGAATAGCGATATCAGTTAAGAGCATTAGTTAAGCCGCAAGTATGGTTAATCAGTATTTAACAAGCTAAGCAGTCTTGGATGAATGCAAATCAAATCCACCATAGGATTTCATGCTGAACTCCTTCGCTAAGCGGTTTGGTTTTTGAGGTTGGAACTACTGACCTTAACGCTAGTTCAAATGAGATTTGAATCTCATTATTAGGGTTTCAAAATTGTATTTAAATGTGACTGATATGTCCTGAAAAGGCCTAACCCTAAGACCTTAAGTTAATGATTTTCATCTGCTTGCATTCGTCGTTCGAGCCAACGCACACCTGCTGAAACAATTAGTATCAAAACCAGATATTCGAGGACTAGTATGGTGTAAATTTCGAGTGGTCGGTATTCCGTGACTACTAGTTCGTTGGCGCGGCGGGGAAGTTCCTGAAGACCGATAATCGAAACAAGTGACGACATTTTCATCATATAGACCAGCTGATTGCCTAGAGCCGGTAAAATTCGCTTAATCGCTTGTGGAAGAATGACATAACGCATGGTGTCAGAATAACTCAGCGATATCGAATGTGCAGCTTCGTATTGGCCCTTGTCGATAGACTGAATACCTGCACGAAAAATCTCAGCTTCAAAAGCGCTGTCTGATAAAGCCAGGGCCAACACACCCGCCCAGAATACGGTAATAGAAATGCCCGCCAGTTGTGGCAAGCCGTAATAAACCCAGAGGATTAAAACCAGAATCGGAACTGCGCGTACCAGTTCGACATAGGTTCGATTGATGCCGCGAATACCACGTTTTTTCGATAACCCTGGCAAAGCTATTAGTAGGCCAAGTATTACTGAAATAAATATTGAACAGACTGACAATAGAATCGTGTAATAAAAACCATCAAACAAAAACTTCAAGTTAGATAAGCCATTCGCCTGCATCGGGTTGACCACATACCAACCCCAGTCACCGGAGCAGCCACTGATCAATAATAGAAGTACAAACAGTGTTACGATTTTTTTCATTCTTGAATTCCAATCAATGATGCAGAATTTTTTGGAGAAAGTCCTTGCAGCGAAGGCTTGTGGGGTTGCTAAAGAATTGATCGGGCGCTGCGACTTCGACTATTTCACCGTGATCCATAAACACCATTTTATCAGCCACTCGCCGTGCAAAACCCATTTCATGAGTGACGCATATCATTGTCATACCACTGTCGGCAAGTTCGACCATTACTTCGAGTACCTCGTTGATCATCTCAGGATCAAGTGCGGAGGTAGGCTCGTCAAACAAAATAATTTCGGGTTCCATGCACAATGAACGTGCAATCGCCACTCGCTGTTGTTGACCGCCCGACAATTGGCGTGGATATTTATCAGCTTGTTCTGGAATGTGCACGCGATCAAGATAAGACATTGCCAGTGCATTGGCTTTGTTTTTATCTATCTTCAAAGCGTGCAATGGCCCGAGAGTGATATTCTCGAGCACGGTTAAATGCGGAAACAGATTAAACTGTTGAAAAACCATACCAACCCGCGACAATGTTTTCTTTTGGTCTTTCAGCTGATCGTTAAGTTCAGTGCCTTCTATAAAAATTTGACCACTTTCAGGTTTTTCTAGCTGGTTGATGCAGCGTATCAATGTCGATTTGCCCGAACCTGAAGGTCCACAGACAACGATACGTTGTTTAGCTTCGATATCGAGCGACACGTTTTTTAAAGCCTGAAATTCTCCAAAGGATTTGTTAACCTTTTGAATCGAAATAAACGGTTGGGAGGTTGACTGCATTCTGGCTCTCGCAAAGGAACAACTTTGATTGAACCACGCTGTTGAAGTTGATGCAAAATATTTTACGAAAGTTGCATAATTTACAGCTACGTGAAATTATACAGTTAGTTGAAATTAAACAGCTATAACGACAACATAGAGATTATTATGAATTTTATAAAAGCGATTACACTGGCTTTAGTATTAGTCTGCGGCGTCAGTCAGGCACATGACCAGTCTGCATTAAAAGATATTTTAAGCAGTGGTGTGTTAAAAGTCGGCACAACTGGCGACTGGAACCCGATAACGATGATAGATCCGGCTACCAATGGCTATAAAGGTTACGACATCGATGTCATGACTGAGCTCGCCAAAGATATGGGCGTCACCCTTGAATTTGTTCCAGCCGATTGGAAAACACTGGTTAGTGGTGTGACCTCGGGTAAGTATCACATGACTGGTTCTGCCTCTGTTTCGCCTTCAAGGGCAAAGGCAACGGGTTACTCTAACAGCTATTTTTCGTTGGCAACCGTGCCTTTAATCCTTGCAAAAAATTCGGACAAGTATAACGACTGGGCTGATCTTGATAAAGCTGATGTGACAATTGCCGCAACGCTGGGAACCACTCAGGAAAAACAGGTCAAAAACTATTTTCCAAATGCTCAACATAAAATAGTTGAAGCACCAGCACGAGATTTTCAGGAAGTGCTTTCGGGCAGAGCTGACGCACACATTACATCGAATGTAGAAGCCAATAAATTAGTGGTTCAGTATCCTCAAATGATGATTGTGCCGGTTTCTGCGCCTAAATCACCCACACCAATTGCGATGTTGTTACCTCAGGCAGATCAGGTTTGGATTAATTATGTTAACACTTGGATTCGATTAAAACAGGAACGTGGTTTTTTTATTGAGTTAGGTGCTAAGTGGAATTTAAATAATTAATCAAAAGTACTTAAAAGGTGGGGTGAAACAGCCCCATCTAATTTTATGCTAAAAATATACTCAACAACAGAAAGCCTCTATTGCGCAAAGCTACGCATTTTACTACAGCACAAGCAAGCACAGTGGTTGGAAATTAGTCCTGAAGGAGGCTGTGGTTCAGAGGCTTACAGTGCCCTAATTCCTTCTGGTACTATGCCTGCGATGATCAATGGTGATCTTATTATTGCAGACTCTGAAGCCATCGCCGAATATCTAAATGAGACCATAGTTGACCCCGCGATGTTACCTTCAACAGTACAGGCACGGGCTAAATGTCGCGAGCGTTCTCGTTTTCACGATACGCGTATGGAACCAGAAGTACGTGCGTTATTTCCTCATATTTCAACCGGCATGCAGGGATCAGATTTTTCCATTGCCCAGTCGAACAAAATCAACCAGCGCTTGCATGAGTTTTCTCGTTTACTATCAACGGACACAACCCTAGATTTAAATTTTCTCAGCCTAGGTGACTGCGGCTTTCCAGTTAGTTTTGCTTGGCTAGATGCTTTTACGCCGGTGATGGGTCTTGAACTCGAATGGCCGGAAGCAGTGCTGAATTACCGTCATAAAATTGAATTACATAATGCTGTGAACACCGTGCTTGATAACTATGCGCAACATGTTACGCAGTGGGTTGAATCAAAAGTAACAGGGTAGATTCATAGTCGAGAATCACAGATTGCTGGTAAACTAAATGCAATAGTGGTTAATTAATTTTAACTAATTAACAATTAAGTCGCCAGCAGATCCCGAGCGCATTACTTTTTTTGAATGATAGATTTGTTTATAGGGTAATTCTTCGATTATTTAAATGGCGCTTGCATTAATACAAGGAAGCACAGCAGCCTTAATTACTTCATCCAACACAGTACGTTTTACAAATTAAACCATTCGAGCTCAAATTTCCCGAAATTGAGCTTTAATATGTGTAATCTTGATTAAGTTGTAAATTCAAAATTATTTTAAGGTAGCTGAGTGAATCAATTTACATGTCCACATTGTGCTGAAAAGGGGATTTCTCTTTGGGCGAAAATGTGGCTAGGGCCTGGCGTACTAGCCACTTGCACCGGTTGTGAAAAGAAAGTGAGTGTGCCGAATAAAGCAATGCTTGCAATCATTCCTATGTTGCTTGCTATCCTTATTGCGCAGGAATCAGATGGCGTGTTGGTCGAAGTTGGATTTTTTATATTGGGTCTGTTGGTTTCTTTAGCGTTACACATCATAGTGACGCCTTTAATAGCGAAATGAAGGGTCGTCACTAAATGAAAAGTTAGTGTTAATAAGTTAACTTTTTTGCAATACTAGTTAGCGGTTGTCGACAACTAACGTTAGATTAAAACTCGAATTACTTGTTATCCCTCGTGATGAATTAGCCATGAAAAGACACTTTGTTATCCATTACGCTGAATAATTATTGTTTCTCGAATTTCATGGCTTTTATTTTTAACCCTATTGTTAATAGGCATCACATCTTTTACTTTAGCATGATGGTGTCAAAAACAGCTTAATTTTCTATGTTTTGCCTTATGTATGACTACTTAAAAGTGCACTTAAAACAGCATAACAATCATACTCATCGGTATCCACAACCTCGACCTGATGAAACTCACCTAAAGCTAATACCTGATCCGTTTCAATATAAACTAGTCCGTCAATTTCTGGCGCATCGGCATAAGATCGTCCAACATAACCTTCGTCCGTTTCTTCTTCTACCAGCACTTTCATGGTTTGTCCTATGCGCTGCTTTAACTTTGCGGTACTAATGACTTGTTGGGCTTGCATGAAAATATCGTATCGTTCTTGTTTGATTTCTTCCGGTACGTGATCTGGCAGTTCGTTTGCAGCAGCGCCCTTAACCGGGCTGTACATAAAACAGCCAACGCGATCGAGTTGTGCCTCTGCGATGAAATCTAATAGTTGCTGGAAGTCGTCTTCAGTTTCGCCGGGGAAGCCGACAATAAAAGTACTGCGAATGACCAATTCTGGACAAACTTCACGCCAGGCATGGATTCTTTCGAGTACTCGTTCGCGGTTGCCGGGGCGCTTCATCAGCTTTAATATTTTTGGACTGGCATGTTGGAACGGAATATCGAGATAGGGCAGTATCAGTCCCTGTGCCATCAGTGGTATGACGTCATCGACATGAGGGTAGGGGTAAACATAGTGCATTCGCACCCAAACACCTAGTTGGCCGAGCGCTTTAGCAAGGTCGATAAATTTTGTTTTAAGTGGCTGTCCTTCCCAAAAGTGGGTAGCGTATTTAACGTCGACGCCATAGGCGCTGGTGTCCTGTGAAATAACCAGTATTTCTTTTACCCCAGCATTTGCTAAATGGGCGGCTTCCTGCATTACCTTGTTAATGGGACGGCTGACAAGGTCACCCCGAAATGAGGGGATGATGCAAAAGCTACACCGATGATTGCAGCCCTCTGAAATTTTCAAATAGGCATAGTGTCGTGGTGTTAGTTTGATGCCCTGCTTAGGGACTAAATCAAAAAATGGATCATGCGGTGCAGGAAAATTTTTATGCACGGCCTGCATTACTTCGTCCTTTGCATGAGGGCCGGTGACTGCGAGCAAAGTGGGAAATTTTTCTTTGATCATTTCTGATCGAGCCCCAAGACAGCCGGTGACTACCACCTTGCCGTTTGCGTGAAGGGCTTCGCCGATAGTGTCGAGCGATTCTTCCACTGCCGAGTCTATAAAACCACAGGTATTAATGATGACCATATCGGCTTCGTCGTAGCTAGGAACAATGTCATAACCCTCGGCTTTTAGTTGGGTGATGACTTGCTCTGAATCGACAGTTGCTTTCGGGCAACCGAGGCTGACGAATCCAATTTTATGTGGTGTATTCATATTTTCTCAATTTTTGGGTCGAGGCTTTTTGATTAAACTTTTCTGTTTCAAATAAAACTGGCAGGAAAAATTCGCTGACCAGTAATGACTTTTTGCCCATCGTAAATAGCGAGCGTCTGCCCCATAACTGATCACAGTGTTGCTCGGCGTCTGGCAGGGCGATTCCGAATAGCGGATCTTTCCTAATGATACGTGCAATATGCTGGTTACTGCGTTTTAAATTGGACTGAGCGAACAAATATCCGCCTAAAGGCTTGTTGGCAAGTCGCTTTAAGCGTTGATGCTTCCCTTTAAGTGTGGTGAGCGGAATAATCGAGCGTGCATAGACGCAGACGGTGTCATCGCATAACAACTGAACTTGCCTTAATAAAGCCTTCTGATGGCGAGGTACGGCTAACAATTCTGCTTCTTCCGCCTGTGGCCTTATCCACTGCTGGCTCAACAATCGAACAGAAAATCGCCCTGGGCAATAATCCATTAAACGTTTGGTTAACGAACCCTGATCATTTAGCCACGAGATAACCACAGGGTGGATATTTCTGGCGGATAAATGAGTATGGTCGAACCAACGGGAAGCACGAGGGTGTTTCAACAAAAGGCTATCAATAAAAAAGTTGATCTATTATCCTCGAAAAATGGACCTAGCGCAAAATTACCGTGACCGGTCGAGACTGCAACTGGATGAAATTGGCTAGACGTGATTTAATCTGAACATAGCAACGGATAGGGAAACTCTATGACAAGCAATAAGATTGCATTGATACTACTTTGCACCTTTTGCGGCCTGATATCGTCATTCAGCGGCCGCGCTGAACTACTTGATCAGGGGTTGAACTCGATCATGGTTATTATTGATAGAGCACTGACTGATATCAATCAAGTCGAAGACGCCTCAAGTGATTCACCTGATGCGGAAGCCAATCTCACTGTAAAAATAGCCGCCAATAATACGATTGTTAACTTATCGAGAACGCTGGGTTCGTTGAGTTATTCTCGCTTGCAATGTGGTGAAGCAGACGTACTGGCTGAGTTTACGAACCGCGTACAACGCATGCCTGTCGAATCCCAAGATGCTATGCGAGGTGCTTTTCAGGAAGGTTTCGATAATAGTAAAAGCGGGGCTACACTTCGGTCAGAGGCTGAATGTAAGTCCCTGACCCAATCACGAAAACATGTCGCGGTGGTGGACCAAACCAATGTGATTGAAGAGGATAAACCAAAGAAGAGCGAAAAGGCCGTGGTGGAAGTAGAAAAACCAGCTGAAGACCCTAAGCTGCGTCATATGCGTATTGCTGAGCTCACCGGTCAACTCGCTTATAAACGCCATTTTTGTTCTGACAAAAAAGTATTTAACCGCGACTTCAATACGTTTATTAAATTGGTGCCAGAAGAGTTTCAAAAAGATGTGAAAACGTCTTATTGGAAGGGGTTTAAACACGGTAAAAGATTAAATGTGACCTTAACCACTGAGCAGTGCTAATTAAGGTATCTTTGAGAAATCATAGGGAGATTCTCAATCGGTGAATGGTTATTAAATAAGATCAATATTCACGTTTTGAAATATTAAGCTTGAGTCGATTTGATCGGGTGTTGTATTAGCGGTAGGAGACTTGATAAATAGAGTTTGAAAGTTAGCCAAATACCAAGGTAAGTCATGAATAATATTGTTGCTGGTCTGAAAATATTGCTTTTCCTTTTGGCTGTACTAATTGGTTCGGCACAAGCAGCCAATATAACAATCATTCCTCAGAAAAATTCCGCTTTCATTCTTGAACAGTTAACTCAAGGGTTGGGTGTGCCCTGGGGGATGGCTTTCCTCAATCGCGATGAACTCATCTTCACCGAACGTAGCGGTGATATAAAACTGCTTAATCTGAACAGTTTAAAGATCACAACAGTAGTAGGTGCACCAATCGTTGCCACTAATGGTCAGGGTGGCATGCTTGATGTTGCTATTGGCCCAAACTACACGCAGTCTGGCTGGATTTATTTTACCTATAGCAAGCCCACGCCTGACGGTGCGGCCACAACTTTAGCTAGAGCGAAGCTCACTACCAATCAGCTTACTGATTGGCAGGATTTACTGGTGAGTCTATCCGCTACGGGTAAGGGTCAACATTTTGGAAGTCGCATTGCTTTTGATCAGAACAATCATATTTACTTCGGTGTTGGCGATCGGGGTGAGCGCGAGCAGGCGCAAAACCTAGACAATCATATGGGTAGTATTGTGCGGATCAATCTAGATGGAAGTGTGCCGGACGATAATCCATTCTCGACCAATAAAAAAGCGCGTGATGAAATATGGAGTTATGGTCATCGGAATCCTCAGGGACTGCAATTTGACCAAGGTAAAAAAGTGCTTTGGTCGATAGAGCATGGCCCCCGTGGAGGTGATGAAATCAACTTGATTCAAAAAGGCAAAAATTATGGCTGGCCAGTGGTTAGCCACGGCAAAGAATATTGGGGACCATTTGATATAGGTGAGGGCCAAACAAAACAAGGAGTCGCGCCGCCAGTCAAAGTTTATATTCCATCCATCGCACCAGGCAGTTTGTTGTTGTACAGCGGAGATGCCTTTCCTCAATGGCAAGGCAATCTTTTTGCTGGTGCATTAAAACTCCAGCATCTCAACCGTATATCAATCTCGTCCGATAATCAGGCAACGAATGAAGAACGTTTACTGGGTGATTTAAACCAGCGTATTCGAGCGTTGGCACAAAGCCCGCAGGGATGGATTTATTTATCAACGGACAACGGCAATATCTTTCGATTAAAGCCGCGTTAGTTTTTGGTTAGTTGTTGAAAGTTAAGTCACGTGTCCAAGGTACACAAAACTGACTACCCGGCACCACAATACCACCACGGTTACCTACTTCGACAGAGCCAAAGCGCGTGGCGAATTCAGCGGGTAAAGGTCGGTCTCCTGGTATTGAAAGCCACAGTCGAAGTAAATGTCGTTTAAGTTCGAATTCGGGCGAGTCTTCAAATGCTGTTCTGTCGTGTAAAAGTGCATGGTTGTAAACAAATTGCATGTCACCCTTTTCGAGCTGCATCGGCAAATTTAGGTCGGGCTGGTTTGCTAGACCGTCAAAATAATCCAAAGCTTCCGAATGCTTTTCAGTGAGCCGAGGTGCGTCTTTGAACCTCTGAGCCGAATCAATATATTGCCGTTGATAGAATGGTGTCAGGTAGTCCTCAAGCCAGCTAAAAACTGGAATCAGTAAATAGGGCAGCATGCCATCAGGGACCTCACCACGACGATCAGTGGCTATGGGATCAAGTAAGGGTGTGAGTAAATCGGGACGATTGTCGAATATTTCATTGTAGATAGTTTGAGCGCTAACCAACTGCGACAGTCCACCAGACTTCCCTGGCTGAAGACAAATCAAACCAACCACATCGGCCGAATCAGTATGGAAGGTTTGGCGTTCGGTGGTCTGATAAATACGCACGTTAGGATTATTGCTCGAACCACCCAAATTGCGAACATGGCCTAATACATGCCCCGCTGCGTTTTGTGATCGAGCTAAACCTAGATGAATGCCGATGCCGTAAAAAATGGTGGCAGCTTCGCGTTCGCTATAACCGGCAACAGGAAGTCCTCGCAGCAACGAAAAACCACGGCCCGCAATGAGTTCGTTGCGCAATGTTGTTAACTTGTGGCTAAATTTCGGCAGTACAAATTGCGCTTGTGTCATTGTGCCGATGTTGAATGAGTCCGAGATCAATGGTTCAGCTGCGCGCTCTAGTTCAATAATGTCAGCAGGTGACAAATGCGTTAACCACTCATTGTCGCGTTTAGCCAGATCACTTCCAATCCAGGCGCCTGCACCCGTTTGTTTAGGCGGTAATGTTGAATTTCTGTTCGGCATCATTTGGCAGAGTTATTGATTACAGGTGCTGTTGTTGTCGCTTATTGGCTCTACCTGTTTTGGGTATGATCTCTAACGATGGCCCACCCAGGTCGAGGGCTGATTTCTGTCCAGCACGTTGATAATCGAGTAGCAGTGACTGCTTGACTAGATTGGCGTCCTCACCTAAGCCGTCTACCAAACCAAGATAGAGTAATTCAAATATGCGCTTCAGTGATATCTTCCAGGTGCTGCCCGCTTTTTCATATAAGTGATCACTGAGTATGAGGAAGCGCTGGAACGGAGTATCACCCAAAATTAGTGGCAGAGTTTCTCGAAATCGACCCGAGTTGCCAATCATGTCCCAAAACCGAGCGAATCGATTAACCCGTTGCATTGTCGTAAAACTAATGTCCCGGGTGCTGAGTATATTGTACGGGGGGTTGGGGTTGTAACGCAATTGGTACCAGTCGCTATGGCGATTGATCGGTGCACCACGCAATCGCTTTAATATGCCAAGCTGGATTTCCTGCGGTTTAAGTGAAACCAGTTGATCGAAGCTATTGGCGAAATTATCGAGACTATCTTCTGGTAGGCCGAAAATTAAGTCTGCGTGGATATGTGCGCCCGTATTTTCACGCAACCAGCGTAGGTTGTCGTGAGTTTTCTGGTTGTCCTGTTTGCGGCTGATGAGTTGCTGAATAACTGGATCGAAGGTCTGTACGCCGATTTCAAACTGTAATGAGTTTTTTGGGAATCTAACCAGCGCTGCTTTCAATTTCTGAGGTAGATTATCGGGAATGACCTCAAAGTGAAGATAGAGATCATCCGACATTCGTTCCAGAAAAAACTCCAAAATAGCGACGCTGGTAGCGACCTTCAAATTAAAAGTGCGGTCAATGAACTTGAAGTTACGTGCACCGCGCTGATGTAACTTGTCCATCTCGCTTAAAAATGTCTCAATATTGAAGGGTACAGACGTCTTATCGAGAGACGAAAGACAAAACTCACATTTAAACGGGCAGCCTCTTGATGCTTCGACATAGATAAGACGGTTACGAATATCTTCATCGTTGTAGTATTCATAAGGTAGATTTAGATCGCTGAGGTTGAGTGCTTCACCGGTGACTATTTTTTGTTCGGGTGGTAGTCCTATGAGGAGTTGAAAGCATAAGGTCGTGAAGCTCTTTTCGCCTGGACCCGTAATTATATAGTTGGCCAAATCAGCCAGTGGGGGTAAGTCTTTTGTAAAGCTAACCTCAGGTCCACCGAGCACAATTTTTACTTTGGGTGAAACTTGCTTAATGAGCGCGACTACTTCGCCAATTTCTTTAACATTCCAGATGTAGACACTAAGACCAATGATTTTGGGTTCATAGCTCAGTAGCTTTTCGACAATATCCATCGGACGCTGACTAATGGTGAATTCAACTATCTGCGCTTGGGCTTGTAGTTCACCTAGGTTGGCATAAAGATAACGCAGACCAAACGCAGAATGCATATATCTGGCATTCAGAGTTGTCAAAACAATATTAGTGGTTGTATCACTCACATTAAATGCCAGATAAGAAAATTTTGGTTCGAATGTTCCTAGGGTAGTTCCGATCCAAACAGTCGACTAAAACATCGACAGTTTGATTACAAATGCTGGATATTAACTATAAATGCTTAATACCCTTGCTAATTGTCATGCCCAAGCTCTTTCTACCGGAAATGGTAATATTAGCAAACATTAGATATACCGTCTCGGTTCGTCAGCAAGGTAGGTCCAATTAAGTATGATTCAATAGTCAGGTTTTGAATTAAGGCATCTTTAAAGATACGAATAAACTGATTCTAACTTATTTGGGCTGAAGGACCTCAATCGCCCAGCTTACTGTGACCTATGTTTCAACAACTTTCATCTATCTCAACTCTAGTCTATTGTTACATCCGCTTTCAGTATAAACAGAGTACGCACCAAAAAAATAAAATTGAGATGGCTAATTTTTAAGCCTTTTATGCGACTCTTAACATTGCCATAACTATTGAAGAATGCTTATTTAAACTCGTCATTTCGTTATATGATCAATTGCCTGTTGAGATGAGTGGTTTATTTTCATCCCTTTCGGGCAGAGTTTTGTCGAGAGGCAGCAACAACTTTTAATGTGATTTATCTGGAACATTTGCAGAATCGATTGCTCACTTGGTTGTTGCTTTCAGGCGGCGCAAAACGCTCCGCTGTTGACGGCCTTCGGATGGTATTATTTGGCTTATTATTGTCAGATATATATTCGCAGTAGAGAAAGACGCCTTTCGTTATGCGAAAAGGCGTCTTAATGTAAGTCTAAACAGCTAGGGGTAACTCGATAAGTGACCCGCCGGCCTTACTTATCGATTCCACCCATGCACATGTACTTTAATTCCATATAATCATCCATACCGTATTTGGAGCCTTCACGGCCTTGCCCCGATTCTTTGACGCCACCAAATGGCGCGGCTTCGTTAGAAATAATGCCTTCATTAATACCGACCATGCCGTATTCAAGCGCTTCGGCGACTCGCCAAATTCGACCAATATCTCGTGAGTAAAAATAGCTGGCTAGTCCAAACTCGGTATCGTTAGCCATTTTAATGGCTTCTTCTTCCGTTTTAAATTTGAATAGAGGCGCGACTGGACCAAAAATTTCTTCTCGGAAAACGCGCATGTCATCAGTCACATTCGTCAAAATGGTCGGTTCGATAAAGTTGGCACCCAACGTTGATCGTTTTCCACCTGCAACGGCTGTTGCGCCTCTGCTCACGGCATCTTCAATGAATGACATAACGTCGTTGGCTGCTTTTTCAGTAATAAGTGGTCCAACCGTTGTACCGTCAATAATACCGTCTCCCATTTTAAGTTTGCTAACGGCCTCGACCAGTTTCGCTGCAAATGCATCATAACAACTCTCTTGAACCAATATTCGGTTGGCACAAACACAGGTTTGACCCGCATTGCGATACTTGCTGATCATTGCACCCGCGACGGCGGCATCGAGATCAGCATCGTCAAATACGATAAAAGGGGCGTTACCGCCCAGTTCCATTGATGTACGCTTCACGGTTTGAGCACATTCGGCCATCAATTGTTTGCCAACCGGTGTCGAGCCGGTAAAGGTGAGCTTTCTGACGGTTGGGTTAGAGGTTAGTTCTGCACCGATAGCACTTGTCTCCCCGGTAACAACGTTGATAACGCCGGCAGGAATGCCAGCGCGTTCTGCTAGTTCGACGAATGCATAAGCCGATAGAGGCGTCGCATTGGCCGGTTTGCAAACAACGGTACAACCAGCAGCAAGTGCGGGTGCGATTTTTCGTGTCAGCATGGCATTCGGAAAATTCCACGGTGTAATACAAGCGACAACACCAACCGGCTGTCTGATACAGACAACCCGTTTGTCGTTGGATGGTGCGGGCATCGTGTCGCCATAAACACGCTTACCTTCTTCTGCAAACCATTCGATATAACTAGCGCCATAGGCGATTTCACCCCGAGCCTCGGCTAAAGGCTTACCTTGTTCGGTAGTAAGGATGATCGCGAGGTCTTCTTGCGCTTCCATCATTAAGTTAAACCATTTACGTAGGTGGCCTGCACGCTCTTTGGCCGTTTTTTGACGCCAAGCGGGTAGTGCGTTATCGGCTGCTTCGATAGCGCGCCGTGTTTCCGCGGTGCTACATTTCGCAACTTGTGCGATCACTTCACCATTGGCCGGGTTAGTAACGGCTAGTTTTTCTCCACTGTCGGCATCAACCCACTGTCCATTAATATAAGCCTGTGTACGAAGCAGGGCCTGATCAGAAACTTGAATGCTCATAAATTTTGAACTCCAGGGTTGTTTGAGTGAATAGCGATGGATAATACTAATGCGAAGCAGCAAAGACCAGCGTCAATGCGAAGAAAAGAGCTTTCGGGCCCTATTGTCTGATTGGCATGAGGGTAGGAAAAAGCGCTAGTTCTTCTAGAATTCTGGAGATAATCGAGAGTAAACAGCCTTTTAATTGAGGCGATGCAAAGACGTCTTGAATATCGATAACATCGATGCATTTATTAGCTATATAGTTTGCGCTCTATTGTATTAGAGAGAAAATCTGCTTTAAATAAAGTGCCTTTTATATGCTCTTTTGAACGGATTTAATTTGAATCTTAGTCGTGTTTTTTTGCTGTTCAGATATAGACTAGATTTAAGGTTAACAAATTATATGTCACCTAACACCCGCATGAATGGATCTCGCCAACCTAGTTTTATAGATTAAGTTAATGATGTCGTTAGCGCTCAATTGTCTTTGGATTTTTTTTTTCATAATTTAGAGTTGCCATTAGAGATTCCCATAAACTAATTACGGTTATTTACCAACTAATGTATAATTTCTTAATAATGATTTGCTAGAAAACACCAATAAATTAGCATTCACTCAAGGAGACTTTATTAATGAAGAAAACTGCAAAGATTCGTGGTCTATCAGACATCCTGACCTACTTTCGCCGCAACGAAACCCCGATATTTTTTGTTTCCCCCACTTCATTTAACTTGCTCGGCTTAGAAAAATTCGTCAATCGATTTTACCATATCAATTATTTTGATTCGTTTGATGGAGCCCACCCACGGGTATTTGTACCGGAAGAAGCTGGCAGCGATGACTTTCAGTCGATGGAAGACGTTGTTAATTACATGCTGATGCACAAAGAAGTGATCGATAAAATTAAAAAATCGGGCAAAGGCCCAGCCAAGTTATTGTTTGTCATGTTTGACGAAAAGACAGAGTCTATTTGTAAAGATCTCGGTGTTGATATTGCACTGCCTTCATCTGCGCTAAGAAATAGACTCGATTCAAAAATCGAACTTACCAAGCTAGCCAATCAGGCGGGTATTGATAGTGCACCTAATATTCTGGGTACCTGCGATAGCTTTGATCAGTTGACGAAAATGGCAAAATTAGCACAGCTGGGTAATGATCTGGTTGTACAAACGCCTTATGGTGATTCGGGTCGCACGACTTTTTTCATTAAATCACAAGCCGATTGGGACAAACATGCCGAAGACATGAAAGATGAGCAGTTGAAAATAATGAAACGTATCAACCACATGCCTGGCACGGTAGAAGTTTGCGTTACCCGCCATGGTACATTGGTTGGTCCAATCCAGACTGATATCACTGGTTTTGAAGAGATTACACCGTATAAAGGTGGTTGGTGTGGCAATGATGTTTGGCCAAAAATCTTCAATGCTAAAATTAGACGCGAGTTACGAAAGATGGCTTCTGACCTCGGTGACCGTCTATACAAGGAGGGTTATAAAGGTGTGTTCTGTATGGATTTTTTGCTCGATAGTGATGACGGTACACCTTATCTGGGCGAGGTTAATCCACGCATCAGTGGGGCCAGTCCGATGACTAATTTGCTGACCTCACATTATGGTGGCGTACCATTATTTCTTTTTCATCTATTGGAATATCTCGATGTTGATTACGATATAGATCTTAGGCGCATTCAAAATCGCTGGAATGAGTATGACTATTGGAGCCAGTTGGTATTAAAGCAAACCGAAGACAAGGTGCGCCAGTTGACACACGCACCGAAAACCGGTGTCTGGCGTAT
>CAWVZP010000002.1:0-55394 GCA_963934675.1 uncultured Gammaproteobacteria bacterium
CTTGAGGACAACTAAGGCTAAAACAAACGAAGTACCAACACCCAGGATAGTTACCCAGTGAGCTATGTTACGGCCAATTTGTTTACCAAAAAACCCGGCAATAATTGCACCAAACAAAGAAGCTAGTGGAATGGCAAGATAGATAAATTCCATGCTCATCCTTTTAACTCATTAATATCAGCTACGTTAATAGACTGCTTGTTACGAAATAAAACCACCAAAATAGCCAACCCAATGGCCGCTTCGGCTGCTGCAACCGTCAAAATAAAGAAAACAAATATTTGGCCAGCTAAATCATTTAAATAATGCGAAAAAGCAATAAAGTTTAAATTAACGGCTAACAACATAAGTTCAATCGACATCAACAGAATAATAATATTCTTACGATTAATAACAATACCAGCAATACTAATACTAAACAAAATTGCGGCAAGAATTAGATAATGGCTTAAGGAAACAGTCATGGCTATTCTTTACCCAGGGATTCGTTACTCAAAGATTTGCTGCGAGAAGGTTCGCTGCTTGAAGGCATTTTGACAATGCGTAATCTATCAGACTTAACAACTCTTATTTGGGCTGAAGGAATCTGATATTTTGTATGTGTGCGTTTTCTCATGGTTAAAGATATCGCTCCAACAATAGCAACTAATAATATAACCGCTGCAGTTTCAAATGCGAATACATATTCGGTATATAAAACCTGACCCAATGCTTTAGTATTACTATAATCCGAGGCTTTAGCGATTGGTTCAATTACGTTATCACCCGAAAAAATACCACCTGTTATAACGCTGATCATCATCACGAACATGATAACTGCAACCGCAATACCCAGTGGTAAGTACTTTACAAAGCCTTCACGTAACCGAGCGATATTGATATCTAACATCATCACCACAAACAAGAACAACACCATAACTGCACCAACGTAAACAAGCACTAAACTAATGGCCAAAAATTCGGCTTCTAGTGTCATCCAAATAACAGCACTTGTAAAAAAGGTCAGCACTAAGGACAAAGCGGCATGGACTGGATTTCTAACAGTCACAACAGCTGTTGCCGCAACTACTGTCATCGTAGCAAAAACATAAAAAATAATAGTTTCAGTCATCTAGCTAAATTACCGATAAGGGGCGTCAGCTGCGCGATCCGCAGCCAGTTGAGGTTCATATTTGTCACCAAAATCTAATAACTTTTCTTTAGTCATGATGTTTTCACCGCGATTTTCAAAGTGATATTCAAAAATGTTAGTTTCAACAATAGCATCAACAGGACAAGCTTCTTCACAAAACCCGCAATAAATGCATTTAAACAGATCGATATCGTATTTAGTTGTTCTTCTTGTACCGTCATCTCTTTCTTCTGATTCAATAGTAATTGCTAGAGCAGGACAAACGGCTTCACATAATTTACAACCAATACAACGCTCTTCACCGTTGGGATAGCGCCGCAACGCGTGTAAGCCACGAAAGCGCGGGCTAATGGGAGTTTTCTCTTCAGGATATTGAACCGTGACTTTCTTTCTGAAAAAATACTTTCCAGTAACGCTCATACCCTTGAGTAATTCAAGTAAAAGAAAGCTTTTCAGATAATATTTTATAGTTGCAAGCATAAGTTTTAGCAAACCGCCTAATTAAACCAGGGACCGACTTTGAAATAAACAAAAAATCCTTCGACTACAAGCCATACAATAGTCACTGGAATTAAAACCTTCCAACCCAATCGCATTATCTGGTCATAACGATATCGTGGGAAGGTTGCTCGAAACCATAAAAACAACAGCATAAAGAAGCCTGTCTTCAAAAATAGCCAGACAATGTTATCGCCCATCAACGACGGCCAAGGACTTAACCAACCACCGAAAAACAGAAGTGAAGCAAGCATCGCTATTAATATCATATTGGCGTATTCGGCGAGGAAAAAGACCGCAAAAGTCATACCGGAATACTCGACATGAAATCCCGCTACGATTTCTGATTCACCTTCCGCCACATCAAATGGTGCTCGATTAGTCTCTGCCACACCCGAAATTAAATAAACCATAAAAAGTGGAAACAATGGAATTATATACCAATGATAAATACCACCCACTTGACTATTAACAATGTCTCCAAGATTCAAGCTACCCGCAGCCATCAACACGCCAACTAAAGAAAAGCCCATTGCAATTTCGTAAGCCACAATTTGTGCAGCCGAACGCATTGCGCCCAACAAGGCATATTTAGAGTTAGATGCCCAGCCAGCAATAATAACCCCATAAACACCGAGTGAAGTCATTGCCAAAATATACAACAGGCCAGCATTGATATCAGCAAAAACCAAGGTGTCAGTAAACGGCATAACCGCCCAGGCAGCCATCGAAGGTGCAAAGGTAAGGATGGGAGCAATAATAAACAGATAACGATTAGACTTGGTCGGAATGATGATCTCTTTGAACATCAGTTTTAACATATCTGCAAATGGTTGAAACAAGCCTTTGGGACCGACACGATTTGGACCTATACGATTTTGCATATAGCCAATAACTTTACGTTCAGCCAACGTGTAGTAAGCGACCACAATAAACAATGGCAGCAGAATAATAAAAACTTTCAGCAGAGTGTAAGATGTATATTGGACCCCCTCGGGCAACAATAGCCAGAGATTAGTGAACATGTCGCTCACCCCAATTTCTCCAGTTCAACCATGCCATAAGCATCGGTCAAATTCTTCACTGCATTAATCCCTGTCGGAACACAAACACAACCATCAGGAACATTTTCATCAATTCGTAACGTTAACATAGCCACCCCACTGCCCTGTTTAACCTGAATTTTTTCAGCACCAGTAAGCTTAGATTTATCCGCCTGCGACTGGTTCATAGCCACTAAAAACTGCTGGTTCATTAACAGTGTTTTTTGAAGTGGTTGAGCTTCACGCAGCAGACTATCACTGGCATAGATAGGAGTTGCAGTTACCTTCTGAATCGACTGAGATTTAAGTGGAAGTTGCGTATTAGCAGATTGAATGCCACAGATATTATTCAAGCTTATCTCGCGGCAAGCTTCCTTCACTTCGTTACGAACCGAAATTGAATCAGAATACTCAAAAGCCTCCGGGATCAGCAATTGTCCTAATGCAGCGAGTATCTTCCATCCTTGACGAACACCGCCTTCAGTTTGAGTGCAGCCTTTAAAACTCTGCCACAAGCCTTCAATATTGACGAATGTACCTGATGTTTCTGTAAAGCTAGCCAAAGGTAGAACCAAATCAGCTTTCTCGCGTATAAAATCGTTACTAAAACTATCAATAGCAATAATAAAATCGTTATTTTTTGATAACTGTTGATCAATATCTGAAATATTGGTTTCTAATACTGGATCAACCGCAAAAGTCAATAAGACCTGATGTTTTGACTCCAAAATTTCGCGAGCATTTTGACCCACCTTGTCAATAATAGAACCAGCAACACCTCGATGCGGTAATACACCGGCTAAACAAGCACCCGCGCTATTGGCCGATTGCGACAAATAACCCAGAGTTGCACCAGATAATGATGAAATTGTTTCGCATAGCTCTTGAATCAATGACAAATGTGGATTTGATAACGCTTGAATGCCAACAATAACAGCAGTGTCTTTTGCTTTACTCAGCGCACTTGCGACGGCTTTATGTTGCTTACTGACTTTGCAATCACCAATGATAGCTTGTATATGCTCCGGCAATTCAGACGTAGAATTAACCTGACCAGCCAGTGCAGCCACAACAGCAGCCAAGCCCGTTATTATTTCCTCAGCTGAACCTGCCAAGTCTTGCTCAAGCGGAAAGTTATACTGACCTCTTAGGTGGCTGATAGACGAAATTGATGCGCCATTATTGACAGCTGCTTTGCGTAAACGGTGCGCCAGAATAGGCTGTTCTAGTCGAAGATTACCCGCTACTAATAAACAAGCATCCAAAGAATCAATCGATTCTAATGAGCGACCTAGCCATGGCATGACGGGTGCGCTGCGCTGAGTAGAAAAATCAATTTGATTAAATCGATAATCAATGTTGTTAGATCCCAAACCTCGTAAGAGCTTCTGCGACAAAAACTGCTCTTCTAATGTTGCCTGAGGGCTGACCAGTGCGGCAATTTGATTGCCGTCATTATTGGCGGCAGCTGAAAGCTTTTCAACCGCAATATTGATCGCTGTTTCCCAGTCAACTTCTGTAAGCGTCCCATTCTTACGGATCAAAGGTAATCGAACACGAGACGCACTGCTAAGACCCGTATAACTGAAACGATCCCTATCTGAAATCCAAGATTCATTAATTGACTCATTTTCACGAGGTGCAACACGAATCACCTTGTTGTTGCGAGTGTGAACGTAAAGGTTAGATCCAATACAATCATGTGCAGCAACTGTTGCATGCTGCGTTAGCTCCCAGGCACGTGCAACATATCGAGATGGTTTCGCAGTCAATGCCCCAACGGGACAAATATCAATAACGTTTCCGGATAGTTCAGATGAAATAGCTTTCCCAATAAACGTGCTGATCTCAACATTTTCGCCTCGACCGGTTAAGCCCATTTCTGGTAATCCCGCAATCTCATTACCAAAACGAACACATCGCGTACAGTGAATACATCGCGTCAAGTCAGTGGCGATCAACGGGCCAATATTCTTATCCATAACAACACGTTTTTGTTCAGTATAACGTGATACTCCGGCACCAAAGCCCATTGCTACATCTTGTAATTCACATTCACCACCCTGATCACAAACTGGGCAATCTAATGGGTGATTAATTAATAAAAATTCCATTGTCGATTTTTGTGCTGCAATGGCTTTTGAAGAACGAGTATAAACAACCATGCCATTGGCAACAGGCGTTGCGCAAGCAGGCATAGGCTTAGGTGCACGTTCAACTTCAACCAAACACATACGGCAATTAGCGGCGACTGACAATTTTTTGTGATAACAAAAACGAGGAACCACAATATTGTTGTCATCAGCCACGTCAATTAACAACCGGCCAGCTTCTGCCTCAATTGGAAGTCCATTGATGGTGAGTGTAATAGTGTTGCTCATTGCTCTGTTCAACCTTTCTCTATTTCTTTATTACAACGGCCAGTACAAATGACTGGCTTACTTAATCGATTTTAAAATAATCAAACTAAAATTTGTATAAACTTGATTAATTAACACATGGCCAATTGCCAACAAATTAGCAAACCATAGACCGCTTGTGATCTACATAGTATTCAAATTCATGTCGAAAATGTTTGATAAAACTCCACACCGGCATCGCCGCAGCATCACCTAGGGCACAAATAGTGCGGCCTTCAATTTTATGAGAAACCTCTTCCAGTAACCCAATATCTTCTGGCCGTCCTTTACCATCAATAATTCGGCAAAGCACTCGGTAAAGCCAACCAGTGCCTTCACGACAAGGCGTGCATTGTCCACATGATTCTGCAAAATAGAATCGGGAAATTCGTCGTAACGCTTTTACCATATCGGTGGTCTCATCCATTATGATAACAGCCCCAGAACCTAACATCGATCCAGCCTTGGTAATTGAATCATAATCCATCGTACAATCCATCATAATATCGCCTGGTAAAATAGGCACGGAAGATCCACCAGGAATGACAGCTTTTAACTTACGGTCATCTTTTACACCACCTGCCATGCCTAATAAGTCTTTGAATGATGTGCCCATACTTATTTCAAAGTTACCGGGGCTGTTTACATGCCCTGACACAGAAAATAACTTAACGCCGCCGTTATTTGGTATACCAAGATTGGCAAACCACTCGGAACCGTTACGAATAATTGCCGGCACTGAGGCCAGAGACTCAGTATTGTTAATAGTTGTCGGTCTACCGTATAAACCAAAATTAGCAGGGAAAGGTGGCTTAAATCTAGGTTGACCCTTTTTACCTTCCAATGATTCTAGCAAAGCAGTTTCTTCACCACAAATATAAGCACCAGCCCCTAGAACAGTATGGAGATCAAAGTCGATCCCACTGCCCATTATATTTTTACCAACATAACCCGCTTCATACGCTTCTTTTAGAGCTGCTTCGAAATGCATGTACGGCTCATCCATAAACTCACCACGCATATAATTATAACCAACGGTGGCACCGATTGAGTATCCACCAATAATCATACCCTCAACTAAAGCATGGGGATTAAAACGAAGAATATCACGGTCTTTACAAGTGCCAGGTTCAGATTCATCTGAGTTACAAACTAAATATTTTTGTCCAGGCGCATTACGTGGCATAAAACTCCACTTCAATCCGGTTGGAAAACCAGCACCACCTCGACCCCGCAATCCAGAAGCTTTTACTTCGGCAATGACGTCTTCCTGAGTAATTTTTTCAACAATGATTTTGTTTAGCGCTTGATAACCACCAGTCTTTAGATAACTCTCCATTGACCAAGGCTGATCATATTGAAAAGTTGCAGAACATACTTTATTAGTCATACTTATTCCAGCCCATCCAAAATCTCATCGACCTTCTCGAGTGTTAAATTAACATGGTAAACATGATTGACCTGCATCATCGGCCCACCAGAGCAGGCCGCAAGGCATTCTTCTTCACACTTTAGAAAAATTCGCCCGTCTTCTGTACTGTCACCGATTTTAATACCCAGCTTAGTTTCAATGTGCTCAACAATATAATCAGACCCCATTAACATGCAGCTGATATTAGTGCAAATTGCTACATTATTTCGGCCCACTGGTTTTGTTTCATACATTGAATAAAACGATGCCACTTCATATACATGAATGGCAGCCATACCTAGATACTCTGCAACGGCATCCATGAGATCAGTCGTAAGAAATCCATGATTTTGATGCTGAGCTGCGGTTAAAGCACCCAGTACTGCTGACCGCCTCTGATCTGTGGGGAACTTCATTAACCAGTGATCAATCTCTTCACGGGTATGATCTGATAAAACATTAACTTTTAAATTCTTAGTCTTAACCATTATCTATCTATCTCACCGAACACAATATCTTGAGTACCAATAATAGCGACAACGTCAGACAGCATATGCCCCGTTGCCATTTCATTCATACTCGATAAATGAGCGAAACCAGGTGCGCGTACTTTAAGCCTATAGGGTTTATTAGCACCATCTGATATCAAGTAAACGCCAAACTCACCTTTGGGGTGTTCTATTGCCGTGTAAACCTCACCTTCTGGAACGGTGTAACCCTCGGTAAAAAGTTTAAAGTGATGAATCAAACCCTCCATGTCAGCCTTAGCCATTTCTCGCCTTGGCGCCGCTACTTTATGATTCTCAGATAACACGATGCCGGGGTTATTTTTTAACCAAGTGATACACTGTTTAATAATACGATTGGACTGGCGCATTTCTTCAATACGAACCAAGTAACGATCATAACAATCGCCATTAGTGCCAACTGGAATATCAAAGTCCATACGGTCATAAACTTCATAAGGCTGTTTTTTACGCAAATCCCATTCAACACCCGAACCTCGCAACATCGGGCCAGTAAAACCTAATTGAAAAGCTCTTTCCTGAGATACAACGCCAATACCAACAGTCCGTTGCTTCCATATTCTATTATCGGTTAGCAGTGTTTCATATTCATCAATATAACCAGGGAAACGATTCGTGAAATCTTCCGTAAAATCTAGCAGGCTACCCTGTCGATTTTCATTCAACCGAGCAGCTTCTTCTTTGCTACGCCACCGACCCTCTTGGTATTGTGGCATCGAATCTGGCAAATCTCGAGCAACACCACCAGGACGATAGTAAGTAGCATGCATACGCGTACCGGAGACGGCTTCGTATAGGTCCATCAAATCTTCGCGCTCACGGAACGCGTATAAAAACATGGTCATCGCGCCAACATCTAATGCATGTGTTCCGATCCACATTAAATGGTTAAGAACTCGGGTTATCTCGTCAAACATTACTCGAATATATTTAGCACGCTCAGGAATTTCTAATTTAAGCAGCTTCTCAATTGCCAAAACATAGCCGTGCTCATTACACATCATCGATACATAATCGAGCCGATCCATATACCCAATATTTTGGTTATAAGGCTTAGTTTCCGCAAGCTTTTCCGTACCGCGATGCAGCAGCCCAATATGTGGATCAGCTCGTTCGATGACTTCGCCATCCATCTCAAGCACTAAACGCAAAACACCATGTGCAGCTGGATGTTGCGGACCAAAGTTCAGCGTGTAATTTTTAATTTCAGGCATTGTTTTTTGCCTCATTGTGCTCTTGAATCATTTGCTCATCAGAAATGTAACGATGGTCTTCGCGAATTACCTTAGGCACTAATACTCGCGGCTCAATACTAACCGGTTCGTATATGACACGCTTTTTAACAGAGTCATAGCGCATTTCAACATTACCGATTAACGGAAAATCTTTGCGAAACGGATGACCAACAAATCCATAGTCAGTTAATATACGCCGTAAATCAGGGTGACCGCTAAATAACAAACCGAATAGGTCGAAGGCTTCACGCTCATACCAATCAGCAGAAGCCCAAACGCCAGTAATGGTTGGCAAAACAGGAAAACCATCATCGGCTGCAAAAACCTTAAGACGCAACCGACAATTGTGATGATAAGAAAGAAGATGATAGACCGCTGCAAAGCGAATGCCGTTTTCAACAACAGACTCTAGTTCATCACCGAACTGCAACCGACCTAAGGTTGCTGATGCATCGACACCACGACTAAAACCTGCATTAGAAGCGTCATTAGTTTGCCATTCAGTCACGCCAAATTGAGAGTAGTCAACACCGCATAAATCAACAAGCTGTTCAAACTTAAAGTTATCACTTTCTTTAAGCTGGGTGGCTACATCAATTAAGTTTTCTGGCGTGACAACCACAGTCACTTCTTGAGATTTAGTTTCGGTTGAAACTAAACGCTCGCCAAAAGTGCTGACTAAAGAATCGGCTAACTGCTTCAGAGATATCGACATATTATCGGGCTATCGTATTAGTGTTCTTAATTTTATTTTGCAATTGCATAATGCCGTATAAAAGCGCTTCAGCGGTAGGAGGACAACCAGGCACGTAAACATCAACAGGCACTACCCTGTCACAACCACGAACAACTGCATAAGAATAGTGGTAATAACCACCGCCATTAGCACAAGAACCCATTGATATGACCCAACGCGGCTCAGCCATCTGGTCATAGACTTTGCGTAACGCAGGAGCCATCTTATTAACTAAAGTTCCGGCCACAATCATAACGTCAGATTGGCGCGGACTGGGACGGAAAATTATTCCAAATCGATCCAAGTCATAACGAGCTGCACCCGCCTGCATCATTTCAACAGCACAGCAAGCCAATCCAAAGGTCATTGGCCACATAGAACCAGTTCGAGCCCAGTTAATTAATTTATCGGCGGAGGTAGTCATAAACCCCTGCTCAAATACACCTTCTACTCCCATTCGAGGGCTCCTTTTTTCCATTCAAAGATAAACCCTACTACGAGCACACCTAAAAACATGGCCATTGCAACTAAACCAAAAGTGCCTATCTCATCAAGAGAAATCGCCCATGGGAATAGAAACGCAATTTCTAAATCAAAAATAATAAATAGAATGGCTACAAGATAATAGCGCACGTCAAATTTCATACGACTATCTTCGAAGGCTTCAAAGCCACATTCGTAAGGAGAGTTTTTTTCGGCATCTGGACGAGATGGACCTAACAGCTTACCTGCAACAATGAACATCGACCCCATAACAAGGGTGACGCTCATAAAGATTAGTATTGGTAGATAGTTACCTAACATACGAAACAAAAGGCCTCTAAATAAATGCTAACGCTAGGAGAGCGGCTAGCTTGTGTAACGGTGATAGTCGAGCGTGAATAACTTGCCTCAACCATGTATTATATTTTAACAAATATAATCAGCTTATGATAATACAATCGTGTTATATCTTAATCATTAATCTAAAAAATGGTGCCGATGGCCGGAGTCGAACCGGCACAGCTTTCGCCACTACCCCCTCAAGATAGCGTGTCTACCAATTCCACCACATCGGCAATAATTCATTAGTTAGCGGGCGGCAAATCTGAACCTGAGATTACATCAGTCGATGAATCGACAGGCGGCATATCACTTTCCACTAACCCTTCTTCTTGAACCTGATCAGTACCCATTGACGTTACACTCTGCATAAGATTACCAGAATCGTTACGATGACTACCTAAATAGGCCAACGACATACAAACAACAAAAAACAATGTAGCTAAAACGCCTGTTGATTTGCTTAAGAAATTGCCAGATCCTTTGGAACCAAACACAGTCGATGATGACCCACTACCGAAAGCTGCACCTGCGTCAGCTCCCTTGCCGTGCTGCATTAGCACCAAAACAATTAGGCTTATTGACAGAATGACCTGAACAATAAGCAATGCGCTATTTAAATTTTCCATCAAATTTCCTAAACGGATTGAGCAATTGCTAAGAAGTCGGAAGCATTTAATGCCGCGCCACCTATTAAACCACCATCAATATCAGGCTGAGATAATAAGTCCTTTGCATTTTTAGCGTTCATGCTTCCGCCATATAAAATCTGTACCTTTTCAGCAACAACTGAATCCAGTTCCGCTAACTTGTTCCGAATAAACCGATGAACTGCCTGTGCCTGGCCAGGTGTTGCAACCTGTCCAGTACCGATTGCCCAAACTGGCTCATAAGCAATAACACAATTGGCCATTGCTATAATGCCTTGTGACTTAATTACAGCTTCTAACTGCCTAACAATAACAGCTTCTGTTGAGCCTTCTTCACGCTCTTTCAGCGACTCACCAACGCACAAGATGGGTATTAATCCTTTGTTAACAACCATTTCAAATCGATCGGCTACGAGCTTGTCTGATTCAAAATAAAAAGCGCGGCGTTCAGAATGCCCAATTATGACGTATCGACAACCACATTCTTTAAGCATAGTGGCTGAAATTTCGCCCGTAAAAGCACCTGATGCTTGATCACTGACATTTTGAGCGCCTAACGATACATCAGTGCCGCTTAGCATCCTACCAACTTCTATTAAGAAAACGGATGAAGGGCAAACGACTAGCTCTAAATTTTTAACTTGACCTGCATCAGACCCAATTTTAATGCCATCCACTAATCCTATGACGCTAGCTAAACTACCATTCATTTTCCAGTTTCCAACAATTAGAGCAGTTCTCATCTATTTTTACTAGCGATCAAATCGGCGGCAAAGGTTACTCATCTAATGGCAAGAAATCAATCAACAAATGAATAAATCATGTAAATAGTTATTTGGATGCCGACATAGTCACGCAGGCAGCTATTTCCGATGCCAGCTTACTCACTAAGACAGCATCCTCACCTTCCACCATTACCCTAATCAATGGCTCAGTACCCGACGCTCTTAGCAACACCCTTCCTTTACCATTTAGCTCTAACTTTGCCGCACTCACGGCTTGCTGAATTTCTGGCTTGGACTGCAAATCGATTTTTTTAGCAATAGGTACATTAATCATAATCTGGGGATATAAAGTCATGCCATCACAGGCTTCTGACAAAGTAATGCCCTTTTCAACCAACCAATCCAACACTTGCAATGAGGCTATTATTCCATCGCCTGTAGAAGTCTTATCAAGACAAATAATATGCCCAGAAGACTCCCCACCGACCGACCAACCTTTATCTATTAGCTTTACCATGACATGACGATCACCCACGCTGGCTCTTTCGAATTCGATGCCATCTTTTTTGAGCGCATGCTCCAGTCCTAGGTTAGTCATCAGTGTACCGACCACGCCACCCGCTAAACGACCCGTCGTTAGCTTGCTCTTGGCAATGATGTAGAGCAGTTGGTCACCGTCTTTAACATCACCTTTTGAATCCATCATCATAAGCCGATCACCATCACCATCGAAAGCAATGCCCATATCAGCTTGATTCTCTAACACCATTGCACGCATATTGTCAGGATGAAGCGCTCCGACGTCTTTATTAATGTTCAAGCCGTTTGGCTTGCATCCTAGCTCCAACACATCGGCACCTAATTCACGAAATACAGCCGGGGCAATGTGGTAAGTTGCACCATGGGCGCAATCAACCACTATTTTCATACCTCTTAGTGTCGTGTTAAACGGAATTGAACTCTTACAGTACTCAATATAGCGACCTTTCGCATCCTCCATTCGTGTTGCTTTACCCAATAACTCCGATTCAACCATTGTTAGTGGTTGATCAATCATATCTTCTATAGCTTGTTCAACCTTATCTGACAGCTTGTAACCGTCAGCATTAAAAAATTTAACCCCATCATCATGATATGGGTTATGAGATGCGCTAATAACTATGCCTGCAACCGCTCTACGAGCTTGTGTCATATAAGCCACTGCGGGTGTTGGCATGGGGCCCAGCAGTATGACGTCTAGACCTGCAGCAGCCAAACCCGCCTCCAAAGCTGATTCAAACATATAGCCAGATATTCGGGTGTCTTTTCCAATAACAACACTTCCCTTGCCCTGTTTGGCAAGCACTTTGCCAGCCGCCCAGCCCACCTTCATTACAAAATCAACTGTCATTGGCGGGACGCCTACCTTACCTCGAATGCCATCAGTACCAAAATATCGTCGGCTCATTACAGTCCTCCCCTGTTTATTTTTATATTCTAATCAAGCCCGCTCAGATGCGATCTAATTTAATCTAGGTTGTGCAGCGCATTTACCATTGCAATGGCATCTATTGTTTCAGCTACATCGTGTACACGGACTATATCAGCCCCCAGCATTGCAGCAATAACCGCGCTCGAAACACTGCCATGGAGGCGTTGATCGACCGGCTTATTGAGTATGGTGCCAATCATACCTTTTCTTGACATTCCCACCAACAAGGGCACACCTAATGATTTAAATTCTGCAAGCGATTGCAACAATTGCAGGTTATGCTCCAATGTTTTTCCAAAACCAAAGCCAGGGTCAACAATAATATTATGCGGCTTGATGCCTGCAACAATTGCAGCCTCTATACGATGCTTTAAAAAAACCATCACTTCGCTAACTACGTTGTCATAGGTTGGATTTCTTTGCATTGTTTCTGGTGTGCCCTGCATGTGCATAAAACACACTGGCACATCAAGATCTGCCGCCAAGTCCAATGAGCTCTCTAATCTCAGGGCCCAGATACTGTTAATCATGGTAGCCCCAGCGTCAACTGCTTGTTGAATCACATCCGGCTTATTAGTATCAATTGAAATAGGTACATCAGATACTTCTCGAATTAATTTAATCAGTGGAATAGTGCGAGCGAGCTCTTGGTCTAGGGCAACTTGCACTGAGCCAGGCCTAGTAGATTCTCCACCAACATCAAGAATATCAACACCATTATCAATCAACTTAAGTGCGTAATGAAAAGCGCTGTCTATAGCAGCAAATTGCCCACCATCTGAAAATGAGTCTGGTGTCGTATTTATTACGCCCATCACTTTAACGCGCTTGTTTAAATGGGAGTTTTCTAAATTATTTTTTAAAGGCATAAAAAAAGCAAAGATCAATTATTCGATCTTTGCCCTGTTTTAAGGTTAGTGAAACTTGGTAGCTGGATCAGATAGATCTGGGCTTTTATTTTCCTTGGTTTCTTTTGCTACAACTGGCGGGCTATTACCGCCAGAGCCAGAAGAACTAGATTCGTCATCAGTCCAATCTTGAGGGGGACCAGGAACCTTACCATCCATGATTGAATCAATTTGACTGGAGTCAATTGTTTCATACTTCATTAAAGCGTCAGCCATAACATGCAGCTTATCTTCATTCTCTTTCAAAATATCAACTGAGCGCTGATAGTTTTTGTCAATAAGCGATCGAATTTCAGAATCAATGGCTCGAACAGTCTCATCTGACACTGTTTTTTGTTTACCCATCGATTTCCCTAGAAACACTTCGCCTTCTTCTTCACTGTAGGATAATGGACCCATACGATCTGAAAGGCCCCACTGAGTTACCATACTACGAGCAATGCTAGTAGCCCGCTCAATATCGTTAGATGCACCCGTTGTGACAGCGTCGGCTCCGAAAATTTGCTCTTCTGCAATCCGACCACCATACAAACTGGATAACTGGCTTTCAAGCAACTTTTTGCTATAGCTATAGCGATCTTCAACCGGCAAGAACATAGTCACACCCAGTGCACGTCCGCGAGGAATGATACTTACTTTATAAACCGGATCGTGCTCAGGCACTATACGACCAACAATCGCATGCCCTGCCTCGTGATAAGCAGTCAACTTTTTCTCATCATCATTCATAATCATTGACTTGCGCTCTGCGCCCATCATGATCTTATCCTTTGCTTTCTCAAACTCACCCATATACACAAGCTTCTTGTTGCTTTTAGCAGCAAACAGTGCGGCTTCATTCACTAAATTGGCAAGATCAGCACCAGAGAAGCCTGGAGTACCCCGCGCAATGACCATGGGGTCGACATTGTCAGCCGCAGGCAATTTTCGCATGTGAACTTTGAGAATTTGTGCACGGCCACGAACATCGGGTAATGGAACAATTACTTGTCGGTCAAAACGACCAGGCCTCAATAACGCAGGGTCTAAAACATCTGGGCGATTTGTAGCGGCAATTACAATGACGCCTTCATTACCTTCAAAGCCATCCATCTCAACTAACAGCTGATTTAATGTCTGCTCTCGCTCATCATGACCACCGCCTACACCAGCACCTCGGTGCCTACCAACAGCATCTATCTCATCAATAAAAATAATGCAGGGCGAGTGCTTTTTAGCTTGCTCAAACATATCGCGAACACGAGACGCACCTACACCCACAAACATTTCGACAAAATCAGAACCCGAAATAGTGAAAAATGGCACTTTAGCTTCACCAGCAATAGCCTTGGCTAGTAGCGTTTTACCAGTACCCGGGGAGCCCACCATCAAGACACCTCGTGGAATCTTACCGCCCAATTTTTGGAATTTTGCAGGCTCGCGTAGGAACTCGACTAATTCACCCACTTCTTCCTTTGCCTCGTCAACACCAGCAACATCATTAAAAGAAATGTTAACTTGGTCTTCACTTAGTAGCTTTGCCTTACTTTTGCCAAAAGACATGGCGCCACGTCCACCGCCACCACCTTGCATTTGACGCATAAAGAAAATATATAAACCAATTAGAACAATGAAGGGAAACCAACTAACGAAGATATGCGCTAGCATAGAAGGTTGTTCGGGTGGTTTACCAACAATTGAAACATTAGCTCGATTCATATCACCAATCAGTGCAGAATTATCAGTCTCAGGGCTGTAAGTTGAGAAACTGACTCCAGATTTCAACTGGCCGGTAATAGTTTTACCTTCAATTAAAACCTCTTGCACCTGACCTTGCTTTACTTGAGTTAGGAAGTCAGAGTACTTTAAACTAGAAGCGTTATTATTGCTCCGCCCACCGAAACTCTGAAATACTGTCAATAAGACAACGGCAATTACAACCCATAATATTAAATTTTTTGCTACATCATTCACTTGTCAACACCTTATATTGTGTTAGCTAAATTGGCATTTATTATGCGAATTTAGAATAATTTCGAATCGACACTTTACGTATCATTTCACGACTTAATTAACGAGAAACTAACTTACTCTCAAAAGAACACCCTATTTTAAACCACTACAAACCGCATAAATTTCACGAGACCTTGCGCGTGATGCGTCAGGTTTACGGTATTTGACGGATTTAAATATCGATTTAAACGATGAAATAAGCGCCTCATATCCTTCACCCTGAAAAAGCTTCACCACAAATTGTCCATCCTTAGCTAAACAACTCTTCGCTAACTCGAAGGCCAGCTCTCCCAAATACATTGATCGCGGCTGATCCACTGAGTCAACTCCACTTAAGTTGGGGGCCATATCAGATAAAACAAGGTCAACCGGCTGCCTATCAACCAAATCAAGAACTTGTTCTAACGTATCGGCCTCTGTGAAATCGCCTTGAATAATCTCAACGCCTGCAATTGGGTCTATTGGCAATATATCAATTGCGATCAGACGTCCTTTTGGCCCACCAAATTGACTAACGTATTCACTCCAGCCACCGGGGGCAGCGCCTAAATCTAGCACAAACATACCTGGTTTAAGCAGTTTATCTTTTTGCTGAAGTTCGATTAACTTATAAACCGCACGCGAACGATAACCTTCCTTACGTGCCTGCAGCACGTATTGATCGTCATGATGTTCCTGAAGCCATTTTTGACTGCTTTTGGAGCGCGACATGCTTTAATCCTCAAGACCTAAGTCAGTAATTTATGCGGGTAACCAATGCGAGCAAGCTGTGTTAATATGCTCGGCCTTTGAAGTCACATCAGAACTAAGCACTAGAATGAACCTATCAAAAGTACAGAATAAACGATTGCGAGCCGAATCACATCAATTGAAGCCCGTTGTCATGATTGGTCAAAACGGCTTAACGGAAGCGGTTCAAAATGAAATCGAAATAGCCATTGATCATCACGAATTAATTAAAATTCGCATACCTGCCACAGGAAAGTCAGCAAAAAAACAAATGATAGACGCTATTTGCACACGTCACAATGCTGAACCGGTACAAATCATTGGAAATGTTGCTGTTATTTATCGACGTAATATTAAATCTGATCGATTCGGTAAGGTCACCAGCCCCACACCCCAAAGGTAGGTCTTAGCTACAAGCCATCAAAATAAAAGAGAACTAAGAACCTTTGTAACGGCAATTTTATTTAGCGATAGTGAACTGCAGTAACTTCATATTCGCGATTGCCGCTTGGTGCTCGAACGATCACTTCATCGCCTTCTTCTTTGCCTATCATTGCTCTCGCAATAGGTGAGCTGATGGCGATGCGATTGAGCCTAATATCGGCTTCAATATCACCAACGATCTGATAGGTTACTTCTTCATCGCTTTCAATGTCCATTAATTCAACGGTGCAGCCAAAAACGACTCGACCTGTTTTATTTAACTTGGTTACATCTATAGTTTGAGCATTACCTAAAACAGACTCTAGCTCGGCAATACGACCTTCCATGAAACCCTGCTCTTCACGGGCCGCGTGATATTCAGCATTCTCTTTTAAGTCACCGTGGTCTCTTGCCACTGCAATCGCTTCTACCACGATAGGTCTTTTGACATATTTCAAATCTTTTAGCTCTGCTTTTAATCTTTCAGAGCCTTCAGCTGTTACTGGTATTTGGTTCATAAATACTAATCCTGATGCAATGTTTGCAGCCTGTACACATCACCAATCTCGCGGTGAGACATGGCCTGACAGATTGCTTTTCCGCCTGAGAGCGTCGTAGAGTAACAAACAGAATGCATAAGTGCTTCACGTCGAATCGCATAGGAATCACCAATAGCCGACCGGCCTTCAGTCGTATTGACAATTAATGCAATTTCATCATTCTTTATCATATCAACAATGTGTGGCCGACCTTCTTTTACCTTGTTGACATGCTTGCAATCTATACCCGCAGCCTGAATAATTTTGGCTGTGCCACCTGTCGCCACTAAACTAAACCCCTGATCGTGAAGCTCTTTTGCCAAGCTGGCAACTGAACGTTTGTCTATTTCACGAACACTTAAGAATGCAGTACCCGATTTAGGAATACTGACGCCTGCACCTTGCATGGCTTTCGCAAAAGCCTCTGCAAACGAGAGACCAATACCCATCACTTCGCCGGTAGACTTCATTTCTGGCCCAAGAATCGGGTCAACACCTTGAAATTTTGCAAATGGGAATACGGATTCCTTAACGGATACAAAATCGGGTATTACTTGTTCTGTTCTACCTTGATCTATCAATGACTGACCAACCATGCAACGAGCCGCCACTTTCGCTAATTGAACACCCGTTGCTTTTGAGACAAAAGGCACAGTACGCGAAGCTCTTGGATTGACTTCGAGAATGTAAATTTCCTCCCCTTTAATGGCAAACTGTGTATTCATCAAGCCAACAACATTGAGGGCTTTCGCCATTTGCGCTACCTGCTCACAAAGCTTTTGCTGAATATGGGCAGGCAATGAGTAAGGTGGTAGCGAACAAGCCGAATCACCTGAATGAACACCCGCCTGCTCAATGTGCTCCATTAATCCACAAACAACGACATCCTCACCATCACATATGGCATCAACATCAACTTCAATCGCTTCATCCAGAAAGCGATCGAGCAAAATCGGCGAATCTTTAATAATTTTCACCGCTTCCTTCATGTAGTTAGTCAGATCTTCCTGATCATATACAATTTCCATCGCACGTCCTCCCAGCACATAGGACGGCCTCACCACTAACGGAAAACCAACCTCATCAGCCAGAGCAGCGGAAGATTCGACGTCAAATGCAATGCGATTCGGAGGCTGAAGCAAATCCAGGTCTTGGATCATTTTCTGAAAACGTTCTCGATCTTCGGCTAGATCAATTGAATCTGGGGTTGTACCAACAATAGGCACGCCTGCACCCTCAAGTGCGCGAGCAAGGTTTAACGGAGTTTGCCCACCAAACTGAACAATCACACCCTTTGGCTTTTCTAAGTGAACTATTTCAAGTACATCTTCATAAGTCAAAGGCTCGAAATACAATCGATCGGAGGTGTCGTAATCAGTTGAAACGGTTTCAGGGTTGCAATTAACCATGATTGTCTCATAGCCGTCTTCGCGCATTGCCATTGCTGCGTGAACGCAGCAATAGTCGAACTCAATTCCTTGTCCGATTCGATTAGGCCCACCACCCAACACCATAATTTTATCGCGGCCACTCGGCTCAGCTTCACATTCTTGCTCATAAGTAGAATAAAGGTAAGCAGTGGAGGATGAAAATTCAGCAGCACAGGTATCAACTCGCTTATAAACCGGTCGAATACCGAGCGCTCGGCGCAGGTCGCCTACTTCTAGCTCATCCGCCTCAAGTAGGGTCGCCAGACGTCTATCTGAAAAGCCTTTTCTTTTTAAAGCGAAGAATTCTTTGGCGCTGATCAACTTGACATCACGCCCCTTTAATTCTGCTTCACAACGGACCAAGTCTTCAATCTGCGCTAGGAACCAGGGGTCAATTTTGGTTTCATCAAATAGCCTCTGAGCACTATATCCAGCGCGGAATGCATCGGCAACATACCAAATACGATTCGCACCAGGTAACCTGAGCTCTTTTCGAAACAAGTCTTCCCTCTCATCTCTATTAAGACCTGGGTCAACAATTTCATCTAGACCAAAGACACCGGTTTCTAAGCCACGGAGTGCTTTTTGGAATGATTCCTGAAAGCTACGTCCAATTGCCATAACTTCCCCAACCGACTTCATTTGAGTCGATAAACGATCATCCGCCTGGGGGAATTTCTCAAAGGTGAAACGGGGTATTTTAGTCACTACATAATCAATCGACGGCTCAAAAGATGCCGGTGTGGCCCCACCGGTAATATCATTTTGCAACTCATTCAGGGTGTAGCCAACTGCCAGCTTAGCGGCTACTTTGGCTATTGGAAAACCTGTTGCCTTTGATGCTAAAGCGGAAGAACGCGACACACGTGGATTCATTTCAATTACGATCATTTCGCCGTTTTCGGGGTTAATCGCAAACTGTACGTTTGATCCACCCGTTTCAACACCAATTTTCCGTAATACCGCAATCGAAGCATTACGCATAATTTGGTATTCTTTGTCGGTGAGCGTTTGCGCAGGTGCAACCGTAATGGAATCACCAGTATGCACGCCCATCGGATCAAGGTTTTCAATTGAACAAATGATAATGCAATTGTCGTTACGGTCACGCACGACTTCCATTTCGTATTCTTTCCAACCTAGCACCGAAACTTCAATTAATACTTCTGTGGTCGGGGAGAGCTCAAGCCCACGCTTAATAATATCTTCGAATTCTTCACGATTATAGGCAATACCGCCACCGCTTCCACCCATTGTGAATGAAGGCCGGATGATAATAGGGAACCCTATTTGCGCCTGACCTTGCCAGGCCTCTTCTAAACTATGGGCGATAAAGGCCTTCGGTGTGCTTAAACCTATATCGGTCATTGCTTTGCGGAATTGATCACGATCTTCAGCCATATCGATGGCTTCGCGACTAGCGCCAATCATTTCTACGTTGTACTTTTCAAGCACGCCTTCCCGATCAAGGTCGAGCGCACAGTTGAGTGCTGTCTGACCACCCATAGTCGGCAACAAAACATCAGGCCGCTCTTTTTCGATTATTTTCTCGACTGCCTTCCAGTGAATTGGCTCGATGTAAGTCGCATCAGCCGTTCCAGGATCTGTCATAATGGTAGCTGGGTTAGAATTGATCAATATAACCCGCAAACCTTCCTCTTTAAGGGCTTTGCAGGCCTGTGCACCCGAATAGTCGAATTCACAAGCTTGGCCAATAACAATGGGTCCTGCACCAATGATTAATACCGACTTAATGTCTTTTCTTAAAGGCATTAGACTGCTCCAACGGTATCGGGGCGATCAGTTTTCTGATTAATATACGCCTCTATTAATTCAAAAAAATGGTCGAACAAAGGGGCAACATCGTGCGGACCAGGACTCGCTTCGGGGTGGCCCTGAAAACTAAACGCAGGTTTATCGGTACGATGAACAGCCTGTAGGCTACGATCAAACAAAGAAACGTGAGTAGTGCGTAAGTTATCAGGCAAACTTTCTTGGTCAACTGCAAAACCGTGGTTCTGGCTGGTTATCATCACAACACCCGTATCAATATCCTGTACCGGATGATTAGCACCGTGGTGACCAAACTTCATTTTCATTGTTTTTGCACCGCTAGCAAGCGCTAACAACTGATGCCCCAAACAAATACCAAAAACAGGGACATCGGTTTCAAGAATTGACTGTATTGCCGCTATCGCATAATCACACGGCTCCGGATCGCCCGGACCGTTTGATAAGAAAACACCATCAGGTTTCATTTTTAACACGGTTTCTGCGGGCGTCTGCGCTGGAACAACCGTAACTTTTGCGCCGCGTTCAGCGAGCATACAAAGAATATTCTTTTTAATACCATAATCATAAGCAACAATATGATAACGATTATCAGAGGATGCCTCGTAACCGCCCTCTAAAGTCCAGGTCGACAAAGACCAATCATAGATTTCATTGGTACTAACAACTTTTGCCAAATCCATACCCTGCAGCCCTTCAAATGCTCTGGCGGCTTCCAGTGCTTTTTCTATTGATGGATTTTCTCCAGCCAGAATAGCGCCATTTTGAGCGCCATGATCACGTAGATGGCGCGTTAATTGTCGTGTGTCTATGTCGGCAATCGCGACGACATTTCGTGCCACGAGGTAGCCCTGTAGACTGCTTTCACTTCTCCAGTTACTGGCAAGTAGGGGTAAGTCTCTAATGATTAATCCACTGGCGTGAATATGCATTGCTTCTTCATCCTCGCTGTTAACCCCGGTATTACCGATATGGGGATAGGTTAACGTAATGAGTTGTTTACAATAGGATGGGTCTGTCAATATTTCTTGGTAGCCAGTCATGGACGTATTGAAGACCACCTCCCCCGGCGACATGCCCTCGGCACCAATTGATATACCCTCAAATATAGTTCCATCTTGCAGGGCTAATATTGCTGGGTTTGGCACAAAACCTCCGGGTTCAAAAAAATGCGCGCGCAGAAAAATTGAGAGAACGTTGGTACTCTCAATTATAAATTAAATTTTAAGATATTACACTGCGAAAGCAGGATCTTCTATGATGGAAGTCTACGATAAATGCAATTTTCCGTCTATAGCCTGCATAGGGGAAAACAATCAAATATGAATAATAATTATTCATATGGTTATGCCACTTCAAGTGTTAATCAAACAAACTTTAATTTAGAAGCTCTGATCAAATCATTACTTCTTCATAGCCTGAATCCAATCCGCAACTAACAAACATTTTTCCATGTGAAAATTATGGGTATATTAACGCCACCTTTCAATAGAATATCGAACTTTAATTATAGTCTATTAGGATTTTCAATTACTCATGTCAGGCATTACCATTTACTCATCCATGTTATGTGGATTTTGTCATCGTGCAAAACAACTTCTCAACCAAAAAAATTTAGCCTTTGACGAAATAGACGTTGGTGAAAAGCCCGGCGCCTATCAGGAAATGCTCAAAGTTAGCCACGGTAGTTCTAGCGTTCCTCAGATATTCATAGGCAACACTCATGTTGGTGGATGTGATGAACTGTTCGAAATGGATTCGAGCGGTGAATTAGACGACCTGTTAACCGAACTGAATCTAACCACTCTATAAACTGTTACAGATACCTCTTAGCCCAGAAATACCGTGTGGAAGCCTGTAAATTTAGCCATTAGGTTAATATATAAACTAATGACCTAAACCACAGTGAGCTTCTGTAACTGGAAGCTCAAACAAAAAGTTCACAAAATCAGAGATTCTCCAACAAGCGCGGTAAAAGCAAACTCAAATTAGTGCCCAATGAATCAGTCACTGCATGGCCAAGTGGATGGTTGTTTCAGACCATAGGGTAAAACAGTGTCATTATCACCACAGGCAATGTTTATTTGTGCCTGAGTTATATTTTGAGTATTGCTCAGGTCGACCCCCTGAAAATGAGTATAAAATGTATAAGCCCCAATAAAATTCACCTGATTTAGAGTTGCGCCAGTAAACCGAGCACGAGATAAATTTGAATACTCGAAATTGACACCATCTAGCTTGGCACCGTTAAATTCGGCTCGACCTATTTCAGCGCGAGACCAGTCAACTTGTTGAAAGATAGCATTTTCGAAATTAGTTCGAGAAAACTCAGATTTGACCATAATCGCATCAATAAAACGAGAAGCACTAAAGTCAGTATGATACCCCATTGATTTCGTCATATTAGCCCGCAAAAAAAGACTTTTTTTGGCATTTGATCGAGATAAATCAGCTTTTATTAGACTCCCGCCAGTAAAGTTACTATTGTCAAGCCTGCTAGAACTCAAATCAGCCTCGTCAAACCGCGCATTCGTAAAGTCTTGCTGATTAAGCATTTTGTACGATTTTTTACAACCGGACCAATCAACACCCGGACCACCTCTATCGGTACAGGATGCGTGAGCTAATTGGTTAATAGCAGCCAGTATTAGCAAGGTAATCGCCATCAAACTTAATGGCTTGAACGTCGATTTATTTCGATTAGATTGAGTCAAAATATTAATCCTAAATTGTTTTGTTAGCACTACTTTCTGAAAATCCCACTCAGCATTTGAAATAACGAAGAACCTTATTTAGTCGGACTTGGGCCTGTTCAAATAATTCCTTTAGCTCAAAAAACTCATAAACATTGGAGATGTTTAGCCTACTCTGTGGCTTTTATTCATCCCTTTCATTTAATTCATTTAAGTGACAAAGTATGGTCTGTTTTAAATTATCTACCTAACTAAATGCTGACCCATTTTGCTCGATAAGAATAGCGCTTTTGCTAGAGCCGTACTGTTTATTCTACTCGCGTTACTTCTGTTTGATGCCCAAGCGGCCATTATCAAACATTTAGGCGACCGTTATCCTGTGCAACAACTTGCAACGTTTCGTAATATATTTGGTTTGCTGCCGTCTATTCTAGTACTGATACTCTCACATGAGTGGCATCGTAGCGGGCGGAAAATCAGTTTTAGCCAATGGCGCTTTGGCTTATTTAGAGGATTAATTTTAGGCATAGCACAGTACTGCTTTTATTTTGGTATAACCAAGCTAACATTTGCTACAGCAACAACGCTCACTTATATCGGACCTATTTTCATTACACTATTGTCAATCCCAATCCTCAAACATCAGGTCGGAATCTGGCGCTGGGCAGCTGTTGCCACCGGTTTTATTGGTGTTTTATTCATCGTTAGTCCGGGAACAAATATTTTCACTTTTTACGCCCTACTCCCGTTAGCTGCCTCGTTTGGTTATTCGCTCTCCACTATTTGTGTAAGGCTAATCGATAACTCAATTCCAACGGCCCTTATCAACCTGTACTCGTCAATTGGCGCACTAGTCTGTAGCTCAGGGATATTATTCTTCACAACTGGCTACGTTCCAATCAAGCAGTCGACGGACTGGCTCTGGCTGTTGACCATGGGAGTAGTGGGTGGATTTGCAGTTTTTTGCATGATTACCGCTTACCGATTAACTAAGCCTAGTAAACTATCACCTTTTGAATACTTTGGCATTCCATTCGCTTTTATTATTGGCTGGTTATTATTTGACGAAACTCCGTTTGATCGTCTTTTTCCTGGCGTAGTATTTATTATTTCTGGCGGTTTGCTCGTCGCCTGGCGAGAACGAAAATATAATATCACTCGCACTCAAAAGCCAACCAAATAATGTGCGCTTATCGCACAATGCTTTGCTAGCAGTCTATTTTTTATTTGAACGTCGCGATATTCTCAAGCTTTAAAGGCTTTGCGCAGCGTCGAATCTATGTAGCTGCTTGGCTCAGTGCTTTTTATATGCAATTAGTCAGTCCAGTAATCAGAACCAAAATGTATCGAGCTTGAATTACCTTTAAGCATTCTTTGCTTAGAGGGGGCATAAATACGTTTTTAAAATAGCTAACGGCAGTTAACAAACCGTAACAATCAAAAAAAGAAGATCCGGAAGCCTATCTAGGCTCACATCCAACACCTTCTGTTTTTTTTACCGCCTCAATAATTTAAGCAAAAAATTATCTAAACCTAAATCCAAACGCTTTTTTAAGGGTTTTAGTTAGTCTCTCTAATGTTTCAATAAATAATTCTTAACCCTCTCACAAATTATTCTAAATATTTTTTTTAATTAATATAACCGATAATTTCAGGTCATAAAAGGTAACCGTAAAAAGTGTCGACATTGTTCTTAATTATGTATTTAATTGTGTTTGTAAATCTTCTTCACAATATTTAAGGTCTTTTTTATGGGAAATAGATTATCGGCTATCGTTACTCGGACAGGTGACGAAGGCAGTACAGGATTGGCTGACGGGTCACGCCTTGCTAAAGATGATATTAGGATTCACTGTCTTGGTGAAGTAGACGAACTCAATGCAATGATTGGCGTTACTTTAACTTTTATTGAGGACGATCGGATTGCTGAGGTCCTCACTATAGTTCAACATGACCTATTTGATATTGGTGCTGAACTCTGCCAGCCAGGAAAGTCTTTGATTCAGGCAAATCATGTCGACGCTGTAGAATTAGCGACAGAGGAATTTAATGAACCCCTACCGCCATTGAAAGAATTTATTTTGCCCGCTGGCTCTCAAGCCACTGCTTTTTTGCATCTGGCTAGAACTGTTTGTCGCCGAATAGAGCGTTCATTAGTAACACTCAAGGTAGAAGGCAAATCTAACTCAGCAACAAATCAATATATAAACCGGCTGTCAGATTTGCTATTTATACTGTCTCGATCGGTCTCAATGAGAAAGGGAGGAACTGAAGTTTATTGGCAATCGAAGTACTCTCGCCTAAAAAATCCTAAGTTGTAGGTTCTGAAAGATGTCAAAGCTTCTTTAACGGCGTCAGTTAAAGAAGCGAACTGAATTAAGACTCCCTCTAAAGCCTAACGCCTTAGCTCGACCGTTACACGGCGATTGGCTGCCAAGTCAGCTTTCGTTTTGCCATTCTTATAAGGCTTACTTTCTCCGTAGTAATCCACTCGAAGAAAATCTGGGTCGCCCCCTTGTTGCACCAGCAGATCGTAAACATATCGGGCGCGTCTTGATGCCAAAACATCGTTATAGCAAACGCTACCTGTATGATCGGCGTAGCCAGAAATAATGATCTCCTTGATTGATCTATCGACTGCAAGATAACCTAGTAAGTCAATAAATGCCGTTTTCTCTTCAGCCATCAACGGAAATTCATCGTCACTTCTAAAGTGGATTTTTGCAAACTTAACATCATCATAATGATGAGGGTAGAGATCATTGACACATTTCTCAAATTCGCTTTCGGCATCCCGAAAGCGCACGGTTGACATCAGCACCGTCATCGAATCATACAGATTTATATTTTTTGCAAAAAAGAATCCCGGCTGAAACCCCCCATGTAATTCAAGGTAGGCAAGTTTTGCAGGCCTGCCGGGAATATTTAGCAACATGTTCTGCCCACTGGTTTCTAGACTAGCTAACTTAATCGGCTGATTTAATGATTTCCAATTGGGAGATTGAGAAACTAGCTCAACATCAAGTCCGTCACTAAAATTTAACTCGGTAACCAGTTTTAAATGCAGCTTTCGCCCAGCTTCACGAGAAAATATTGCTTTACCAAAATTAGGAATTATATGTTCCATCTCACAAATTAAGCGACTGGCGGATGTTATTGTCCATCTCGATTCCTCCATCGGCGCCTCATATTGCCGCTCGATAGCGCTCGATTGCGAAACGAAACCCATAAGGCCGATTAATAGGATATTTAGTAGTATTAATAGCTTAGATCGCATAATCACTATTATCGGTAAGCCCAACCAATTCTTAAGGGCTGATTTTTAAATTCCGAAAAATTTGAGCACGGCTTCGGCAAACTGTTTTGGTTGTTCGGCGTGTAACCAATGATTGGCACCGTTAAGTACTTTAAACTGAGGCTTCTCGAAGTGTAGGTTGATAGCATCCTTACCGTTCTCATCAACGTAATCAGAAAGTTCTCCGCTAATAAAAAGTGCCGGCGTATTCACCTTCCAGGACTTGATTGAAGTCCCATGCAAAACTGAACCACGGTCTAAACTTGGGAAACCTTTTATTTTATCGATATGCTGTTTTATCGAGGACCAGTTGATTTTCCAGCGCCACAGATCAGGTTCACTCGGCTCACGAAACAGACTTTGTAATAAAAACTGGCGTAGCTGAGCATTTGAAATATCAGCTTGTAGTGCTTTATCAATGGCGGCACGACTATCCATTTCATCTAGTTTTAATGCCATCACAGGATCAATTAAATGATCATAATTATGCTCATAAGCAATCGGAGCTATATCTGCAATAACTAGCTGTGACAAAAGCTGTGGATACTGCGATGCGAACAACATAGCAACCTTGCCGCCCATGCTGTGCCCAATTAACCGACAAGACTTGATGCCTAAATGATTAAGCAGCTGATGAACATCGCCAACCATAGCGGGGTAATCCATCACATCACTCTGAAAAGAATCGCCGTGATTACGCAGATCAAGCGTTAATACATCAAAGTATTTAGCGAAAACTTTTGAAAGCGATTGCCAATTTTTACTCGAACCAAGCAATCCATGCAATATTACAAGAGGCTCACCCTGGCCGATTCTGACATAGTTAAGCACTGCTTTATTATTCCTCACTGAGATAAGTTATTGTAATGGTAACTTCGACTGGCATTCGTTCAGGTTAAATGCCAGTCCAGAATCACTACTTTCGCTTAGGAATAAATAGATCAGTAATAGTGCCCTCGGCCATCTCAGCCGCAAAATTAAAGGTTTCTGACAGGGTTGGATGAGGATGAATAGTTAAACTAATATCTTCCATATCAGCACCCATTTCCAGCGCAAGCACGGCTTCGGCAATCAGTTCGCCCGCATTCACACCAACGATTCCTGCGCCCAGAAGGCGTTTTGTTTCTTTATCAAACAGCACCTTAGTCAATCCTTCATCCCGATCATTACCGAGTGCTCGACCACTTGCTGCCCAAGGGAAAGTACCTTTCTCATATTCAATTCCTTGCTTCTTAGCCTCGATTTCAGTGAGCCCCATCCACGCAACTTCAGGATCAGTATAGGCAACCGACGGAATTGTTTTAGGTTCGAAGCAAGACTTCATGCCACTAATCACTTCTGCTGCAACTTTAGCTTCATGAGTTGCTTTATGTGCCAACATTGGGCCACCAACAATGTCACCAATGGCAAAAATATTAGCGACATTGGTGCGCATTTGATTATCTACTTGAATAAATCCAGCTTCATCAACATGAACACCTGCTTTATCAGCACCTATTTTCAACCCATTGGGTCGACGCCCAACAGCAACCAAAACTTTATCATACGCCTGTGGCTCAGGTGCATTAGTGCCTTCGAAGCTCACTTTCAAACCAGTCTTTTGAGGTTTGATGTCAGACACGTTAGTGTTCAAATAAATCGCTTTATATTTTTTTGAAATACGTTTACTTAAAGGTCGAACTAAATCTTTATCACAACCAGGCATGAGACTATCCATGAATTCTACTACTGACACTTCTGAACCAAGTGCGTCATAGATAGTTGCCATCTCAAGCCCAATAATACCACCACCCACTATCAGCAATGTCTTCGGTATGCTGGTTACATTGAGTGCATCTGTTGAATCCATTAAGCGCTTATCGTCATTAGGAAACACGGGGATCTGTGTTGGTTGAGAGCCTGCAGCAATAATACAATTATCAAAATAAATTAACGTCTCGACACCATCTTTTGTGACCAACAAATGATGTTGATCGACAAATTTGCCCGCACCTGTAATCACGTCAACTTTGCGCTGTTTTGCGAGCTGCTCAAGACCACCCGTCAATTTAGCAACGACTTTATTCTTGAAGCCATCAACCCCTGCCAAATCAATTTTTGGTTTACCGAAATCGACTCCATTCTCTTTCATATGCTCAGCTTCATTCAGCATTTGCGCTGTATGCAGTAATGCTTTTGATGGAATACAACCGACGTTTAAACAAACACCACCGAGTGTATCGTAGCGCTCAACTAAGGTTACCTTTTTACCTAAGTCGGCGGCACGAAAGGCTGCGGTATACCCGCCAGGCCCTGCGCCCAACACCAGTACTTCGGTCGTTATTTCTGTTTTTACTTTTGTATTATCTGCTGAACCGGTTGACACTAGTTCCTCCTGATGGTCGTTGTTCGTTGTTTCGGGTTGATGATCTGCTGTAGTAATATCATTTAATGATACTTCATCAGTGTTTATACTGCATAGCACACTACCTTGAGCAATCTTATCGCCTACTGATACTAATATTTCGCTCACTGTGCCAGCTTGCGGTGAAGGTATATCCATTGAGGCCTTATCTGACTCCAAAGTCAGAATTGGGTCTTCAACGCTGATTTGGTCGCCAACGGCTACATGTAATTCGATAATTTCGACACTGTCGAACCCACCAATATCGGGCAGCTCAATTTGTTTTATACTCATGATTATAATAATACTCGTCTAATATCGGTCATTACCTGACTCAGGAAACTGGTAAATTTAGCACCCTGAGCGCCGTCAATGACACGATGATCATAGGACAGTGCCAGCGGTAAAATTAACCCCGCACTAAAGCTACCATCAGCCTCAAAGACCGGTTGCATTTTAGCTTTTGCGACGCCCAAAATAGCAACTTCTGGCGCGTTCACAATCGGTGTAAAATTAGTGCCACCAATACCACCCAAACTGGATATAGTGAAACAACCACCTTGCATATCAGCGGGTAATAGCTTGCCATTGCGGGCGCGTTCTGCGGTCGAAGCTAGCTCTGCCGCCAGGTCGTATAGGCCTTTTTTATCCACATCACGAATGACTGGTACCATAAGACCGTTGGGCGTATCCACTGCAACGCCGATATGAAAGTACTTTTTCAGTATCAAGCGTTCGCCGCTGTTTTCCAGCGAGGCATTAAAGCGTGGAAACTCCTGCAACGCGGCAACCACTGCTTTCATCATAAACACTAGTGGTGTCAGCCGTACCCCTTTTTTCTCAGCTTCACTTTTAAGTGATTTTCGAAACGTTTCCAACTCGGTTATATTAGCTTCATCGAACTGAGTGACATGGGGCACACTCACCCAGCTACGGAGCAAATGAGCACCTGATATTTTCTGGATGCGACTCAATGGTATGGGTTCAATTTCACCAAATTTTGAAAAGTCGATGGCAGGCATAGCCGATACCGTAGCTCCACCACTAGTAGGAGCAGCCGATAAGCTCGCTTTAATAAAGGCCTTTACGTCTTCCTTCAGGATTCGGCCTTTGACGCCGGTTGCAATCACCAATTCTAAATTGACACCCAATTCTCTGGCATGACGTCGAATCGATGGACTGGCATGGATCAGCTTAGCTGATCGATTTTCTGCCTGATTAACCGGAGAAACAACCGCTGGTTTAACTATTTTGTGCTCTTCTGGCGATTTGGCCTCTGCTACTTCGACTGTCGGCATTGCTTCAGACGCTTTTGCTACTGCCGGTGCTGGTTTGCTTTGTGCCGGTGTTGGCTCAGCTTCTGTCGGTGTTGGTTCATCCAACTTTACTTCGGCTACCTCAAGTTTAGCAATTTCAGTGCCTTCTGAAATTCGATCGCCAACATTAATGTGAACTGACATTACCTTACCAGAATAAGGGCTCGGGATTTCCATAGATGCTTTGTCGGATTCCAGAATAATAATTGGATCTTCTGCTTCAATCACATCGCCAGGCACTATCAGCACTTCAATGATTTCGATGTCATCGAAGTCACCCAAGGCCGGTAACGTTATTGTTTGTAGTTCTGCCACGGTTATCTCCTTAACTACTGACTATACGGTCATAGGGTTTGGTTTTTCTGGATCAATTTTATATTTTTTGATCGCCTGCTGCACTACTTTGTCTTCTATGTCACCCGCATCTGCCAGTGCCTTAAGTGCGGCAACAACAACATAGTAACGATTTACTTCAAAGAAAATGCGTAGATTAGCTCGCGTATCACTTCGCCCATAACCATCGGTTCCAAGTGTGCTAAATGGCATTGGAACATACTCACGTAGTTGACTTACAAATGCACGGGTATAATCTGTTGCCATTACTGCAGGCCCTTTACGCCCGTCCAGTTGAGTTTCAAGGAAACTCTTTTTGGCTTTTTTCATTGGGTGAAGTTGATTCCACCGTGTGCAGTCTGACGCTTCACGTGCCAACTCGTTAACACTGGTGACACTCCATACATCAGAGTTAATATCAAAATCCTGCTTAAGTAATTCTGACGCTTCTAGTACTTCGCGCAAGATAGTCCCTGACCCCATAAGCTGAACTTTTTTGCCTTTTTCATCCCCTTCTTGCAGGCAGTAAATACCTTTGATAATACCTTGCTCAGCGCCTTTTGGCAGGGCTCGATGACTGTAGTTTTCATTCATCACAGTGACATAGTAAAAAACTCTATCATTTAATTGAAACATACGCTTCATGCCATCGTGAATGATAACGGCGAGCTCATAGGCATAGGTTGGATCATAAGACACACAGTTGGGAATGGTACCTGCTACGATAAGACTATGACCATCCTGATGCTGCAAACCCTCGCCAGCGAGTGTTGTCCTTCCTGCTGTGCCACCCATCAAAAAGCCCCGTACCTGCATGTCGCCTGCAGCCCAGGCCAGGTCGCCAACTCGTTGAAAACCAAACATTGAGTAATAGATATAAAAAGGCATCATGTTAATACCGTGGGAGCTGTAGGCTGACCCAGCAGCAATCCAAGAGGACATCGCACCAGCCTCATTGATACCTTCCTGTAAGATCTGACCTTTGACATCTTCGCGGTAATACATCACCTGGTCTGAATCCATGGGTTCGTATAACTGGCCTTTACAGGAGTAAATTCCGAGTTGACGGAACATGCCTTCCATGCCAAAAGTACGGGCTTCATCGGGGACGATGGGGACGACATTTTTACCGATCTGTTTGTCACGAGTTAAAGTTGACAGAATTCGGACAAATGCCATCGTGGTGGAAAACTCTCTTTCGCCACTGTCTTTCAGTAATGCGCTAAAAATATCGAGGCTCGGTATGACCAGTGGCTCTGCAGTATCTTGACGCTGGGGCATATAACCACCCAGCTTTTCACGTTGGGCACGCATGTATTTCATCTCTACACTGTCTTCTGGAAACTTGTAGAAAGGTGCTTCTGCAATTTTTTCGTCATCGATCGGAATATCAAAACGATCACGAAATGCTTTGAGTGCATGCTCGCCCATTTTTTTCTGAGAGTGAGTAATGTTCTGTCCTTCGCCAGCTTCGCCCATGCCGTAACCTTTAACCGTTTTGGCTAGGATTACGGTTGGACGACCTTCGTGTTCGGCTGCCTCGGCATAAGCCGCATACACTTTGTGTGGATCATGCCCACCTCGATTGAGTCGCCAAATATCTTCATCCGACATATCCGCAACCATTTCGAGTAGTTCAGGGTATTTGCCGAAAAAGTGCTCTCTAGTATAAGCGCCGCCCTTCGCTTTATAAGCTTGATATTCCCCATCAACGGCTTCTTCCATACGTTTTAGCAGTAGGCCGTCTTTGTCTTTGGCCAGTAAAGTATCCCAGTAAGAACCCCAAACTACTTTAATGACGTTCCATCCAGCACCACGGAATACGGCTTCTAGCTCCTGAATGATTTTGCCATTGCCACGAACGGGGCCATCTAACCGCTGTAGGTTACAGTTAACTACAAATACAAGATTATCTAAATTTTCGCGCGTAGCTAACGAGATAGCACCCAGTGATTCAGGCTCGTCCATTTCACCGTCACCCATAAAAGCCCAAACTTTACGCTTCTGCCTTGGCAAGATTTCGCGGTTTTCAAGATACTTCATGAATCTTGCTTGATAAATAGCCATCAACGGCCCAAGCCCCATCGACACCGTAGGAAATTGCCAGAAGTCTGGCATCAGCCAAGGGTGGGGGTAAGATGACAACCCGTTGGGATTACTGGCTTCCTGACGAAATGCTTTAAGTTGCTCTTCGCTTAGGCGTCCTTCAAGAAATGCTCTTGCATAAATACCGGGCGCTGAATGGCCCTGATAAAATACGAGATCACCCTTATTTTCTTCAGTGGGTGCTCGGAAGAAATGACTAAACGCCACATCGTATAAAGTAGCAGCCGAGGCAAAGCTTGCGATATGCCCACCTAGTTCAGATGATTTTCGATTGGCATGCACTACCATCGCGGCAGCGTTCCAACGAATCACTGATCGAATTCTGTGTTCAATTGCCTGATCGCCCGGAATGGGTCGCTGCTGTGAAACAGGTATTGTATTAACGTAGGCAGTCTTGGCTGAATAGGGTAGATAAGCACCCGAACGCCTTGCTTTATCGATTAACTGTTCAAGCAGAAAATGCGCCCTTTCTGGGCCTTCTCTCTCTAATACGGACTCAAGGGATTCAATCCATTCCAAAGTTTCTTGCGGGTCGAAATCTGTTTCATTTGCCATTGATCACTCGCTTAGCGGTGTTATTTGAGCGCGGCTATCTTTGTCTGCGATAGCCCTGATAATTTCTATTTAATTCTTTATAGTCTGCCATAAATCGACGAGATGAATATTTAATAAAGAATAATTAATGTCATACTGTAATCTTTATGCTGCATATTAACCGTTAACGTTCAATTAGCCTCATAATTAGTTTTAATATAAATAGCTCGACTATCATTAAAACGCTAATCTTCATAGACGATATAATCGCAACCACCAATAGTTACCCCCACAAATTAAAAACACTATGAATAAGCTTACTATTATCAAACCTGACGACTGGCACCTACACTTGCGAGATTCACCCTATCTCGAGACAATCGTTGGCGACACGGCCAAGCAATTTGGTCGCGCTATCGTGATGCCAAATTTAAAACCACCTATTACCAATTGCGAACAAGCAGAATTATATCGACACCGCATTCTCTCTAGCCTGCCCGAGGGCAGTGAGTTTCAACCATTGATGACTCTCTATTTGACTGACAATACTCGTATCGAAGACATTGCTCTCGCCAGTGCGTCCGATAACGTGTACGCCGCAAAACTCTATCCAGCAGGCGCAACAACCAACTCTGATGCCGGTGTAACCAATATACAAAAAATTTATCCCGTTCTCGAAGCCATGCAACAACATCAGGTTCCACTGCTCATTCACGGCGAAGCAACTGGCAATCAGGTTGATATTTTTGATCGTGAAAAACACTTTATTGATACAACTATGTTAAAAATTAGAGATAGCTTTCCTGAATTAAGAGTTGTTTTTGAGCATATTACAACAAGTGACGCAGTCGATTTTGTAATGGCGCAGGACGATTACGTTGCAGCCACTATCACACCACATCATTTATTGATTAACCGTAATGCCATGTTTGAAGGTGGCATTCGCCCTCATCATTACTGTTTACCTGTTCCCAAACGTGAGGATCACCGAGTCGCCTTACTGAGTGCCGCGACAGGTAATTCTGGTCGATTTTTTTCTGGAACCGATAGCGCACCTCACAAACAGACGGAGAAAGAGTCAGCTTGCGGCTGCGCTGGTATCTATTCCGCGTACTGTGCGATTGAACTGTATGCAGAAGCTTTTGAGTTGATCGGCAATTTTACTAATTTTGAGGCATTCATGAGTCTAAATGGACCCAATTTTTACCAATTACCCATTAATTCTGAACAAATTATACTAGTAAAATCCGAATGGCAAGTACCGCATACATTAGATTATGCTGGTGAACTACTTATTCCGTTTAAAGCCGGTGAAACATTGCAGTGGAGTATTGTTTAATATGAATGACGTCATTGCAATGACAAAAAGATTTCGTGGTTATATGCCAGTAGTCGTTGATGTAGAAACAGGTGGCTTTAATGAGCAAACCGATGCTCTGCTGCAAATAGCTGCGGTTATTGTAGATATTGATGAACAGGGTCAATTTTATTGCGCCGAAACTATTACCTGTCACGTCAATCCATTTCCGGGTGCGAATCTTGAGCCAAAATCGATGGAAGTTAACGGTATCGATGTTGACCACCCATTTCGGATGGCTATCGATGAAAAACAAGCGTTACCGAAAATTTTTAAACCTATTCGAGAAGCACTAAAAAAACATGGTTGCACTAAGGCCATATTGGTTGGCCACAATGCCAATTTTGATTTGAAATTTATCAATATCGCTGCACAGCGCACCGGAATTAAGCGTAATCCATTCCATCCATTTAGCAGTTTTGATACGGTAAGTTTGTCTGGCTTGATTTATGGGCAAACCGTATTAGCTAAGTCTGTCCAAGCAGCAGGATTAAAATGGGACTCCAGCGAAGCCCATTCCGCTATATATGATGCAGAGATCACCGCCGAATTGTTCTGCAAGATTGTGAACGAAACACAATTTATAGGGGCATAAAATCATTTGGAATTGTATGTAGGCCCAAATGACTATGAAGCCTTAAAGAATCACGAAACCGAAGCTGTCTCCATTACCATGTCGACCTATAATTTGGCATTGAAGCTGTCAGACGTAGATTTAAGCCGTTGCCATTTCTTGCATTCTAACCGATACATTAAACGATGAGCCACCCATGGTTAGGCACCTAAAAAAAGATTCAAACCAAAAAAAACCCTGTCGTGACTAAACAGGGTTTTAATTTCTAATCGAAAAGCTCAAAGAACAGTTATTGGAGCCTACTGAGCTTTATTTTCAACGGCTTTAGTCGCTATTTTCTGCAGATCACCTGATGCGTGCATCTCTAATGTGATGTCACAGCCACCAATCAGTTCACCGTCAACATAAACTTGTGGGAATGTTGGCCAATCCGCGAATCGCGGTAGGTTCTGAAAGACCTCTGGGTCAGACAATACATTCACGTAAGCAAACTCAACTTCAAGCGACTTAAGCGCCTCTACTGTCCGGCTCGAAAATCCACACTGTGGCAACTGAGGCGTGCCTTTCATATAAATCAATACGGCATGCCCGTCAACTTGTTGCTTGATACGCTCTAAAATGTCCATCTGAAATCCTCTGAGTAGCTAAATAATAACTGACTAAAATAGTGGGTTATTATCATAACTGGTTTTCTGACTGATTAAAATCAGAGTAACAAACTATTTACTAACTATATTTGTTGCTGCAACCAATACTCTAGCAATGCACAATGCCATAGCTTGCTGCCATTAAGCCGAGTAAAATGCTTTTCAGGCTCCTGCAGTAGCTTGTCTACATACTTGCGGTTAAAAATACCACGCTCCAAACTGGCTTGGCTTTTCAACGTATCAGCCATGAAGTCGTAAAAATCACCTCTGACATATTTTAATGCTGGCATCGGGAAGTAGCCTTTTGGGCGGTCAATAACCGCGTCAGGAATTCGACCGCGTGCGATTTCCTTCAAAATACCTTTGCCACCATGCTTAAGCTTTAACTCGGGTGGGCAAGCAGCCGCTAATTCGACCAACTCATGATCTAAAAATGGGACTCTAGCCTCCAGACCCCAAGCCATAGTCATATTGTCTACTCGTTTGACTGGGTCATCAACAACTAATGTGGTTGTGTCGAATCGTAATACCGCATCCATGAAGGTATCGGCATGTTCGGTTTCAAGCTGTTTCTCAATAAGTGTCGACGTATGGTCTTCACCCCGATAGGCATCGTCTACGGTTTCACAGAATTCGTCGTGATCACGATCAACATAATTCGATGCAAATCGTTGTAATGACGACCCAGAGGCTGCGCGCATTCGTTCGTACCAAAAATAACCGGCAAACACCTCGTCAGCACCCTGCCCGCTTTGTACGACCTTAACCGATTTCGATACCTGTTCAGACAGTAGATAAAACGCCACTGAATCTTGACCTACCATAGGTTCTGCCATGGCCCGAACTGCCTCGGGGAGTCTTGTGAGAACCTCTGCATTTGGAATTAAAAATTTATGATGATCAGTATCATATCGTTTAGCAACTGGATCAGAAAATTCAAACTCATTGCCTTTTTCCTCCGGTTGGTCTTCAAAACCAATACTAAAGGTTTTAATTTTACCGACTCCCGCTTCATCTAATAAAGCAACCAGTAGACTGGAATCGAGTCCACCTGATAGCAATACACCAACGGGGACATCAGCAATCATTATTCGTTTTTTCACTGCGCTCAACAACGCAGAATGAATTGCCTCATTCCAGTCTTGTGATGATAGTTCCGGTTGCTCTCGTTTAGCCGACAAAATCCAATAGCGGTTTTGCGACAATACACCATCGACACCAATTTGCATTTGGCAAGCTGGTTTACATTTTCGAATACCTTTAAATAAAGTTCGAGGGGCAGGAATGACAGCATGCAGGCTTAGTTGATGATGTAAACTGACCGGATCGATTGAGGTATCGCACTGCCCAGTAGCGAGCAATGCCTGTGGGTTTGAAGCGAAGTAAAACGCAGTCGAAGTTTTAGCAAAATACAGCGGTTTAATGCCAAGACGATCCCGCGCCAGAAAAAGGCTTTGCCGAAGCTTATCCCAGATGGCAAACGCGAACATCCCGGTTAATTTTTCGCTACATTGTTCACCCCAGCAAGCATAAGCATTGAGGATAACCTCAGTATCACTGTTTGATTGAAACTGATAGCCCTTGATGAGTAACTGCTCACGAAGCTCTGGATAATTATAAATAGTGCCATTAAAAACAATGCTGTACCTCTGCTGGACATCATGCATCGGTTGGTGACCTGCAGACGATAAATCGATAATCGACAATCGGCGATGCCCAAGCATTACGGGGCCATCGAACCATTCACCTTTATCATCGGGTCCACGGCGGGCAACTTTATCTGACATCGCTTGAGCCAGCCTTTTATCAATGCCCTGACTGGTAAAACTCAAAGCTCCAAACAAACCACACATATAACCTCACAAAATATGGGTAAAATTCCCAATTATCTTAAATAAATTTAACCGGTGTAATATTGCCTGATTGCACCGCCTAGCTAATGACCTTATACTTTTAAAGGGTAAGAGTCGTTGCGATATCATCTGGTTCAGGACATATCGCAACTTATTTTTAAAACAATAAACTTCAGGAACCTCCAATGAACCCGCTAAAATCTATCATCGGCAGCATTGTGTCTGGTGTTGTCATCTCTGTCATCCTCATATTGGTTTATAAAGATGGTGTCAGTCACTCAGGTGGAATGACAGTCTGGGTACATGCCTTGGCAGGTGTTACCTGGGTAGGCCTACTATATTATTTCAATTTTGTTCAGTTACCGGGTGTAGCGCAGGCACTCGGGGAAGCTAAAGACGGAGGTCCGGGTGCAGCAGGCATCAATAAGTACATCGCACCTCGTGCGTTATTGTGGTTTCGTTGGGGCTCTATAGTAACTTGGTTAAGTGGCGCTTCATTGCTCGCTCAATACGGTATTCTTGGTGATGCTTTCATGCTTAAAGGTGGTGCGGCTGTCATCGGCATTGGCGCGTGGATGGGCACTATCATGCTGTTTAATGTTTGGGTATTAATTTGGCCAAATCAAAAGAAAATTTTAGGGCTTGATGGAAAAACTCACGACCCTGCAGTGATTGCCAAAGCTAAATGGGTTGGATTAATGGCTTCACGGGTTAATGTGGTTTTATCTATTCCAATGTTGTTAGCAATGACTGCCTATGGACATGGTGGCTTGCCATTCTAAGCACTGCTATTCGCTTCCGATAAGACGCCATTAAAAACGCCGAAAAAGTTGAGTTTTTAACTAATACAATCATAAATAGCTTGAATTCACTTTAAATAAGCGTAGATTTGATCGTTTTTTTTAAGCAGCGATTGTTATGTCTGAGCACTTAGTCAAAGCCTATAACTCTTTATCGACCAGTTTCACCCATGGTGATGGCATTTACTTGTGGGACACAGAAAAAAGGCGTTATCTCGACGCACTTTGTGGTATTTCAGTCACCAATTTAGGTCACAATCATCCAGATGTGACAGAAGCGATTCAAAAACAGGCTTCGACACTGCTCCATACTTCCAATATTTATGCAATTGAATGGCAGCAAAAGCTGGCTAACCTGATCTGTCAGCTATCAGGCATGGATCGGGTGTTCTTTGGTAATTCTGGCGCTGAGGCAAACGAAGCCGCGATCAAGATTGCGCGGCTATATGGCCATCAACAGAGTAATAATGATCCCCATATTATTGTCATGGATAACAGTTTTCATGGTCGTACGATGGCTACTTTAAGTGCTTCAGGTAGCAGGAAGGTTCAAGCTGGTTTTGAGCCACTGCTATCCGGCTTCGTTCGCGCCCCTTATAACGATATCGAATCAATTCAGTTTATTGCAAGAAATAACCAAAAAGTTGTTGCCATTCTGGTTGAGCCAGTTCAAGGAGAAGGTGGCATTATCGTACCTGACAGCGGCTATATTGAAGCACTTCGCCTTATTTGTAATGAAAATAATTGGTTGCTAATGCTGGATGAAGTCCAATCAGGCATTGCGCGAAGCGGCCAGATGTTTGCATTTCAACACACTAATATTATCCCAGACGTCCTAACTTTAGCTAAAGCACTCGGAAATGGTGTTCCTATCGGCGCCTGCGTTACCAAGGGGAAAGCCGCCGAAGTGATTCAACCAGGTAATCATGGCTCTACTTTTGGTGGCAATCCTCTAGCCTGTCGTGCTGGATATGCTGTACTGGAGAGCATTCAAAAAAACAACATCTTAGATAATGTCATAAAAAGAAGTGAACAGCTGGTATCGATTTTAAAACGTGGTTTAGCGAACCATGCTGATCTCAAGGAGGTTAGAAACCTAGGCTTACTCATAGGCATTGAAATGAAATGCAATTACCAGGCTTTTGTAATGCATGCGTTGCAGCGAGGTTTACTTTTAAACGTAACTGCCGAAAAAGTCATTCGCCTATTACCACCGCTGATATTAAACAAAAAACAAACTGAAGATATGGCACAGCAGATAATAGACTGCATTCACTCTTTTGAATCCACAAAAACGAGCACTTAGCCATGAAAACTCGACATTTTTTAAGCCTGTTAGATTTCAGCACCGATGAGTTACACGAATTGTTACATCACGCCATTGATGTTAAGAAGCGACTTAAACAGGGTATTTTACACACGCCATTGACTGGTAAAGTGATGGCCATGATTTTTGAGAAATCGTCAACTAGGACTCGGGTTTCTTTTGAAGCAGGCATGAGCCAGCTCGGTGGACACGCTATGTTTCTGTCCCCAAAAGATATTCAGTTAGGTCGCGGCGAACCGATTGAAGACAGCGCACGCGTAATTTCAAGCATGGTCGATATCATTATGATGCGGACCTTTGGCCACGACAGATTGCAAACGATCACCGATCATTCTTCAAGCCCTGTAATCAATGGCTTAACTGACTATGTTCATCCCTGCCAACTGCTGGCTGATATGCAAACCTGGTTTGAGCTGCGCGGCGATATTAAGGGTGCTACGGTAGCATGGATTGGTGACGGCAATAATATGTGCCATTCATATATCAATGCCGCAATTCAATTCGGCTTTACCTTAAATATTGGTTGCCCAGAGGGTTACCAGCCCAATGATGATTTAGTAAAAAGTGGCGGTAATCAAGTGCACATTTTTAACAGCGTCAGTGAAGCTAGTAAAAATGTTGATTTAATTGTCACCGACGTCTGGGCTAGCATGGGGCAAGAGCAAGAGCAAAAAAATCGCGAATTAGCATTTACCCCTTTCCAAGTATCGAAATTGACGATGCAATGCGCCGATAAGGACGCTTTATTTATGCACTGCCTGCCAGCTCATCGGGGAGAAGAGGTATCAGCGGATGTTATAGACGGCAAACAAAGTGTTGTTTGGCAAGAAGCCGAAAATCGCTTACACGCTCAGAAATCTCTAATAGAAATGTTACTGAAGTAACGGTTAATTAATTAATTACTTCTATTCGATCATGTCCTTTATTTTTTGCTACTTTAAGTGCTGCGTCAGCCTTTGCTAATAAAATCCGCGTGGATGATTGGCTAGTGACTTGTTGACAACTTACTCCAACACTAACGGTTAGATAAGGCGCCCTTCTTGATTTGGCGTGTTCGATTTTCTCTGCTTTCAGCGCCTGAGTCACTTTGGTGATAAAACGCTGGGCTTTTTCACTGCTAGTATTAGGTAAAATGTAGGCGAATTCAGCACCATTTAACCGGGCTAATAGCTGATCTTTATGCGAAATTTCAGACATGAGTATTCTTGCGACCTGATACAGGTTTTTATCTCCCTGCTCGCTACCATAGTAAGCATTGTATTCATGATAATAATCAATATTTAGCCTGACTAGTGCGACTTGTATATCCGAGCCTCTATTTTGACTCCAAATTTCTTCGAGGCTTATACGGAACGCACGGTAGTTGGAAGCACCCGTCAATTCGTCTGTAATCGAAATTTTCTCCAAAGCCTTATTGGTATTCGATATTGAGGAAATGAGGCGCTGTAAATCGTCGACCAACATCGCATTGTCGAACCGATAATAGAGCGCATCATTAATTAAAATATTCATTCTCTTTACGCCGCTTGAATAGGCCACCATCATAAAAAGATAGAGGAAACCTAAAATATAGCCATCCAGCGTATGGTGAAAGAACAGCCAGATCGTAATTGGCAGCATGATGGTGACTAGGTAAGCAATGTAAATCTTCAACGAAGTGGACAGGTAAGCGATTCCGCCAGCGCCCATCCCTAACAACAATGAGTGCAAAATAAATTGAACGTTAGTCGTCACATAAGGCATGAGTAACACGGCACCGCAACCTTGCATAATCCCCGATGCTAACACGCCAATAAAAAACCGGTTGTGCCATTGCTGATGGGGAAAGTAGTTTTTATTGTCTATCAACAAAAAGCGGCATAACAAAATGTACCTACCTGTCAGTATTAGGCTAAACGCAACAAACCAACCCAACACCCAGTGCTCTCTACCCTGTATTGATAACTCTAAGTAAGCCAGTCCAGAACCTACGCTAGAAATAAATAACGTAATTAGCATGCCAATAGTGGCACGCTCATACAAAAAGTTAACGACTTCCTGATGCTGTAAGTGATCGCTGCTTATCTCATCGTTTTTGTTAGAAAAACTCATATTTAAATTCCTTTTATGATGATATTTTTAAGCATTGAGATCAACTATACAACTAGCCTGACACAGAAGGTTAAGATGGTATAGTATATTTGAATCAAGCAGTTAGTTGGAAACTTTGAGATTGATGAGCACTAATCAAGAATACGTTCAATGGTTTAGGGGCGCAGCCCCATATATTAAGGCTCATCGCAAGAAGGCCTTTGTCATTCTTATTTCGGATGAATTTATTCAGTCCGATCATTTTATTGGGTTGATTCATGATATCGCACTACTCAATCATCTGGGTATCAAACTGGTTATTCTCCATGGAAGCCGTGGTAAGATTGATCAGCATTTGGCAAAGAACAACATAAGCTCAAAGTTTAACCAAAACGTTCGAATCAGCGATGTTGAATCCCTACCTTATATCATTCAGGCTATCAATGAAGTAAAAACTAAGATTGAATCTCATTTATCCATGGGATTACCAAATACACCCATGTCTGGGTCAGAGATTTCTCTGGTGAGTGGTAACTTTGTTACGGGTATGCCACTCGGCATCATCAATGGCGTTGATATGCAACATTCAGGAAAAGTTAGAGAGATTAAGCATCAAGTAATTGAATCATTACTCGACCAAAATCATGTCATCTTGCTGTCCAATATTGGTTACTCTCGTACCGGTGAAGTTTTTAATTTACCAGCAGAAGAGCTTGCGAGAGAAGTAGCGAAGTCGATCAACGCTGATAAACTCATATTTATTCATCACCATCAGTGGCAAAAAACGCTCGCAGATACGTTATCAACTAATGAGTGTGACACGTTAATTCAGGCAACAGATACGCCTTATGATTTAAAGCATCTACTAAATAATGCCGTGCAAGCCGTTAAATCGAATGTCAAACGAGTTCATATCATCGACCAATTAGTCGATGGCGGTCTGCTATTGGAACTCTTCACTCGAAACGGTTGTGGCACTATGGTGACCAATCTATTTTATGAAGGCATACGTGCAGCAAATATTGAAGATATTGGTGGCATACTCGGTTTGATTAGCCCATTAGAATCTGCCGGTATTTTGGTCGAAAGATCGCGCGAGCAACTGGAATTAGAATTAGGTTTTTTTCATGTGATCGAAAAAGATGGCATGATTATCGGCTGCATTGCCTGCATCCCAAGTCCCGAGTACCATGTGGCAGAGATTGCCTGTCTAGCGGTTCATGATGAATATCGGCGCTCAGGATTTGGTGAGCAGTTATTGCAGGTTGCAGAGCTTCAGGCCTCTCAGTATGGCATTACCCAAATCTACACTCTAACAACGCGAACTTCGCACTGGTTTATCGAGCACGGTTATGAGGAAAACACATCATTCAAACTGCCACCCCATAAATTGACTCAGTATAATCAACAGCGGCGTTCGAAAGTTCTACTTAAAGAATTTTAACTTATTTAACTAACCTATTCTCATCAACAATATAATCATTACTCATGCCATTTGATCTAACCAACTACCTTGTTATCGGAGTCTCTTCACGAGCGCTATTTGACCTATCCAAAGAGAACGAAATCTATGAACGTGAAGGATTAGAAGCCTACTGTTGCTATCAACTAGAACATGAAAACGATATCCTCGAGAAAGGTACAGGATTTGCCCTCATCGAGTCGATGCTTCGAATCAATCGAATCGACGATAATATCAGGCGAACAGAGGTCGTGATCATCTCACGCAACTCTGCAGATACTAGCTTACGTATTTCAAATTCAATCGACCATTATCAATTGGATATTACGCGTGCGGCATTCACCGGTGGAGAACCAGTGGCAAAATACCTGAATGCATTTGATGTTGACCTATTCCTGTCGGCCACTGAAGAAGATGTGCAGGCCGCTGTCGAATCTAACGTAGCCTCTGGATTAATCTATGACGGCCCATCACAAAACTTGCCAGGCCCTCTAGAGCAGATCCGAATTGCTTTTGATGGTGATGCGGTACTTTTTTCAGAAGAATCAGAAATGATATATCAGCAGCAAGGACTCGAAGCATTTATCGCACACGAAAAACTCAATGCTCAAAAACCGCTACCTGAGGGACCTTTCGCCAAATTATTGAAAACGCTATCTTTCCTTCAATTCGATCTTAATAACGAGAGCCAGACTGGCACACCACCAATACGCACCGCTTTGGTCACCGCTAGAAATAGCCCAGCACATGAAAGAGTCATTCGAACCCTACGGACTTGGAAAGTACGAATAGATGAAACGTTTTTTTTAGGTGGTGTAGCGAAAAATAAAATACTCGGTGCTTTTTCGCCCCATATTTTCTTCGATGATCAACACCAACATTGTGATGCTGCCTCCAAGGTGGTGCCAACTGCAAGAGTTCCCTATAAGGGAGTGGATAAAAAACCAAATTCAAACTAGCGCTCTAGACCTTTCAAAATAATCAGACTAAAGATAGGTACACTAATTAATGCTATTTTAGGCGTCTGTCGAATTTGGAGGCAATCCGACAAACTTCCACAGGTTAATCATCGCGGCGCTGTTTTTCCAAACGCTCATGTTTTTCCTGCGCTTCAACTGTCAGCGTCGCAATAGGCCGAGCTTCAAGTCGAAACAGGCCAATTTCCTCACCCGTCTCATCACAGAACCCGTAAGACCCATCAGTCACACGACTTAAAGCTGAATCTATTTTAATCACCAATTTACGGTAACGGTCACGAGTGCGTAGCTCTAGGGCAGCATCGGTTTCTAATGAAGCACGATCATTGATATCAGGTTCCTGCCAGTTTTCTTCCTTTAAATGAGAGATAGTATCACTGGATTCCGCTAACAATTCCGCACGCCAAGTGAGTAATTTTTGACGAAAATATTCGACTTGTGTCTTCGACATATATTCTTCATCGATTGAAGGGGTGTATCCTTCCGGTATTTCAATTGTCATTGATTCGATCTCTGTTGTTGAACGCCAATAATCAAAACGCGGCGCAGTATAGGCAGGTTTTGCGCATTCATCAAGTGATCTTATTGTTCATTTAGCTGTTGGTTTATATTGATCATCCGTGAGTTTACCTTATACAAGCAATTAGACCTGTCTACGTCAATTGGATCTGCAATCCGACCTATAAATAGTGCTCTAGCGCCAGATGACAATTGTTCTTTCAGCCATTTAAACATAAACTAGGATTATGTTTAAATTCAATTACTAAATGATAAATAAGGCTGTAAATTAAACACTATGATCTTACGACTGGTTCTGCTTTTCCTCATTGTCGCGACTGTTTTGTGGCTCCTCAAAAAACTATTTACTGGTGGGGCCGACTCAACTGACGACCCACAAACACCAAAAAATGAAAGTGAAAACATGCTTCAATGCAGGTTTTGCGGCATTCATTCACCTGAGTCAGTTATTATCAAACATGATAATCAAAACTATTGCTGTCAGGACCATGCAGATCAAGACCAATAGTCAACTACTTGACAATAACGAATTCTCACCCCGCACAGCTAACTGGACTTCAGTTAAATTATTTAACGTTTATCGTCTTGGATTAGCGTCTATATTTTTTAGCCAAAGCTTCGTAGGTCAATCGCCTTTGCTGAACATTGTGGATCTGGCTCTATATTCATGGGTCAGCCTAGCATTTCTTATTCTGTCTTTAATATGGGTAATAGCAGCAAAAATTGAAAGGCGTGGATTTGAACAGCAAGTATCACTGCAAATATACAGCGATACTTTTTTAATCATATTAATTATGCATGCTTGCGGTGGCATTTCTAGTGGTTTGGGTATGCTCTTGATCATATCTATGGCTGTCACCAGTTTGCTCGGCAAGCAATCGCTTTGCCTCATATTTGCTTCATTGGCATCGCTTGGTTTACTGGCAGAATATATTTACTCACTGACCTATATCAGCGACTACTCAGGTAATTCGACTCAGGTCGGCATCCTTGGAGTAACCTTATTCGCAACTGCAATTGTTACCCACAAGCTCACATTACGATTACGAAGTAGCGAGCAACTAGTGCAACAAAAAGAACGTGATGTTGCACTACTATTTGCGCTAAACCAAGAAATAATCGAGAATTTACAAGCAGGCGTTATCGTCCTCACGAAAAGCAGATTAGTTCGACACGTCAATAACACCGCACGCCAAATGCTGAATATGACGCCAGACTCATCAATATCACTGGAAGACAGTCAACCTAAAATTCTCGACGCGCTTGATCAATGGCAGGAATCGACACGACGAGACGCTCCTTTTCTGCCCTCCCAAACCGGCCTTGATAATTTGCAAATCAGCTTTCGATTGTTAGAAAGCAAAGGTCAAGAAAACACGTTAATATTTTTAAACGATGTATCGTTGATAAAAATCAGCATGCAACAAGCGAAGCTAGCGTCATTGGGCCACCTGACGGCTAGTATCGCTCATGAAATCCGAAATCCGTTGGGTGCTATTTCACATGCTGCAGAATTGTTAGCCGAAAATAAAGACCTACCAAAAGCTGAAAAACGTATGACTGAAATCATTCATCAGCACACGGGCCGAATCAATCATATTATCGAAGATATTCTAAAGATATCTCGCGGTAGACCGACCGTTATGGTGGACATTGACCTGAAACAATGGATGCCTGAATTTATTGAAGCCTTTTGTATTAGCGGGGAGTCGAATTCCGATTGCTTTAACCTTGATATATTTATCAAAAATTCGATTATTATATTTGATAACGGCCATCTAAACCAAATAATGACTAATCTTTGCAACAATGCCCGAACGCACGGCAACATTGAGAAACCAACTTATGTAAAAATTTACCATGACCAACGTCAGGCACTCAATATAGAAATAGCGGATGAGGGGCCTGGTATTGATCAATTCAGTCTCGATAAAATTTTTGAGCCATTCTACACAACAAGCCATCAAGGCTCGGGGCTGGGTTTATATATTGTCAATCAATTGTGTGAACTAAACAATGCTACTATTAGTGTTAGGCAAAACCACTATGGAGGCACTAGTTTTTGTATTATGCCAAAAACACACTTCTCACCAAAACTGAATAGTCATCACAACTAAAAATAAAACAGAGCCATTAAGCATAAAAATGACAAAACAGCGCATATTAGTAGTCGATGACGAACCCGACATTCGTGAGTTACTCGAGATCACATTATTACGAATGGGATTAGAAGCCCATTGTGCAGCGGACTTTAGCACCGCAAAAATGTGGTTAAAAGAAACGGAGTACGACCTTTGTTTAACTGATATGAAGCTACCCGATGGTGACGGCATTACGCTTGTCAAGCATATCCAGCAACATTGCCCTAACACCCCAACTGCCGTTATTACTGCTCATGGCAGCATCGATATGGCAATCAAGGCCATGAAAGCAGGCGCATTTGATTTTGTCTCCAAACCTGTCTCTCTTGAAACCTTGAGGAACCTAGTTAATAAAGCTTTAACGCTGCCCAATAGCATTCAACAAGCCGAGAAATCATCCAGAGCTAAATATAAAATCATAGGTGAATCAAATATTGTTTCTGATCTGCGGCGGTCAATAGCCAAGTTCGCTCGCAGTCAGGCGCCAGTGTTTATTCAGGGGCAATCTGGAACGGGTAAGGAGCTAGTAGCACGTCAAATTCATTTGCAAGGCTCACGTGCTGAAGCGCCGTTTATCGCCGTTAACTGTGGTGCAATACCGTCCGAGTTAATGGAAAGTGAGTTTTTCGGGCATATTAAAGGCAGCTTTACAGGTGCCGTTGGCGATAGTGCAGGCCTCTTTAAAGCGGCACAAGGCGGCACACTTTTCCTAGATGAAATTGCCGACCTGCCATTATCAATGCAAGTTAAATTGCTTCGAGTCATACAGGAAAAAACTGTTCGTCCCGTTGGCAGCCAAGAGGAACGGGCAACCGACGTAAGGATTATTAGTGCATCGCACAAGGATCTTGAAGCTATGGTAAATCAAGGAGCATTCAGACAAGACCTGTATTATCGAATTAATGTTATAGCTGTTGTGGTACCTTCTCTGGCCGAGAGAGAAGGTGATATTGCACTAATAACTCATCATATTATTGGGAAACTCAATAAAGACAATAATGGGTCAATAAATCTGGAGCTCTCTGCACTCAAAGCGTTACAAAATTACAACTTCCCAGGTAATATAAGAGAGCTAGAAAATATTCTCGAACGTGCCACCGCATTATGCGATGACAATAGTATCACCACTGAAGACTTACAATTGCCAGGCGCAGCTTCAACGCCGGTAGTTGAACATCAAGGCTTACGAGAGACCTCTCAGTTAACGGACAAAGAGATAGTAGTGCAGGCCCTAACCCAAAACCGATGGAACCAATCAGCCACCGCACGAGCTATAGGTATCACGCTGCGTCAATTAAGATACAAAATGGAGAAGTTAGGACTTAACAAACCCTAACAAAATTGTCAAAACTTAACAAAATTGTCAACTATTCACTAAAAAAAAAGACAAAAGAAAAACTCATTAAAAACATAACCCATTGTTTTTAATGAGTTTAAAATATATAAACAATCTTGGCACTCACCTTGCTTTAAAAGAACCATGAAACGACACAAGTCGATTTCTAGTAGAATTTAAACCTATTAATTACAAGAGGCACAAAAAATGAAAAAAGCACAAGCAGGTTTCACATTAATCGAACTAATGATAGTTGTAGCGATTATCGGTATTTTAGCTGCGATTGCGATTCCGCAGTATGCTGACTATACGCAGCGTACCAAAGTGGCTGGTGCATTTTCTGGATTAGCAGTATGGAGAACCACCATATCGCTTTGCTACCAGGAACAAGGTAGCTTTACATTGTGTGCCGGTGGTACTAACGGCGTTCCAGGTGCAGCTGCTACAGATGTTCCTAACTACGTCACCACACTTACACTTGCACCTGCCGCAACCACTTATACAATGACTGTCGTAACCGAAGCGGTTAATAAGGCAGGCGCAGCTTTAGGACTAGTATCTATAGCTACACCTCCTGCTGGAGGCGGAGCCGGTACTATGAAATGGGTAACAACTGGCACAGGTTGTAACTCAACGACTCCAGGGCGCGGACTCGCAAGCTGCTAATAATAGCAACAATCAATTATTTAAGTACATAATAGTAAAATGGGCCCTCATGGCCCATTTTTTGACCTGATACTTTATTAAATTAACCTTAACCTCATTCCATCACTTCGGCATTAAATATTTAATTCACAAGGCAGTAATTAAAAAAAATACATATAAACATGGTTAAAAAAATCACCAAAGAAAACCATTACTTGTGCATTCGTCGTGAAACTCCTGACAAAAATTTAGCACTTAATAAAAACTATAATATACTCCGCTATGTAAATACGCATACGTTAAAAAGTACGATAAATTTATGGCTGCGACAAACATGAATCTAACGGGTATTGCCAGAACATTGGTAATCGAAAAATATTTGGATGAAGCCTCGGCCATCGAAGCAATTCAAAAATCTAATAAAGAAAATATTCAGCTCTCTAGCTACCTGCTAAAAAATAAAATAGTTCCATCATCTACCCTTGCAATGATTTCATCTCGAAAGTTTGGCTTGCCTGTATTTGACTTATCAGTGATGGACATCGATCAGGCCGCCATAGCACTAGTAGACGAAAAATTAATTGCCAGACTCAATGCGGTTCCTCTTTACAAAAGAGGCAACCGCCTATTCGTTGCCGTATCAAACCCAACCAATACACAAGCACTGGACGAATTCAAATTCAATACCGGCTTATCAACTGAGGCCATTTTAGTTCAAGAGGATCAGCTCGATAAGTTTATTGAAAATGCCATCCGTGCTATGGATTCTGGCATGGGCGACATGCTCGACGATGACCTAGAAAACCTTGAAATTGCAGAAGAAGAAACTCAGGAATCAGTTACTCAAGCAGATACTGAAGACGCACCTGTAGTGAAGTATGTCAATAAAATTCTAATCGACGCCATTAACAAGGGTGCTTCAGATATACATTTCGAACCCTACGAGACACGGTACCGAGTTCGATACCGAATTGATGGCATTTTATCTGAAGTTGCTTTCCCACCAATCAGCATCGCGGCAAAGTTAACGGCAAGGGTAAAAGTTATGTCACGAATGGACATATCGGAAAAACGTGTGCCTCAGGATGGTCGAATTAAACTGAAGTTGTCAAAGAAACGTGCCATTGATTTTCGGGTTAATACCTGCCCAACCTTGTTTGGAGAAAAGGTAGTATTGCGTATTCTTGATCCTTCAAGCGCGCAGTTGGGCATTGACGCCCTGGGTTATGAACCAGAACAAAAGAAACTGTATATGGATGCACTTTCAAACCCATATGGCATGATTCTAGTCACAGGTCCGACTGGAAGCGGTAAAACCGTTTCTTTATACACCGGTTTAAATATTTTAAATGTGCCTGAAACCAACATCTCCACTGCGGAAGATCCAGCTGAAATTAATCTTGAAGGTATTAATCAGGTCAATGTAAATGAAAAGATTGGCCTTACTTTTGCTGAGGCCCTAAAAGCTTTTTTAAGACAAGATCCAGATGTCATTATGGTTGGTGAAATCCGCGACTTGGAAACCGCAAGCATTGCAATCAAGGCGGCGCAAACGGGCCATCTAGTTCTTTCAACTTTACATACCAACGATGCACCACAAACACTTACCCGCTTAATGAATATGGGTGTTCCTGCATTTAATATTGCCACCTCTGTTAATTTGATTATTGCACAACGACTAGGCAGAAGACTTTGTGGTTATTGCAAAACAATGGATGACTTACCAGAAGATATTCTATTAAATGAGGGATTTACCAAGGAAGATTTAAAAGAATCACCTAAAATATATAAAGCGGTTGGCTGTGATCAATGCACCAGCGGTTATAAAGGTCGAGTAGGCATATACCAGGTTATGAAAATATCAGAAGACATGACTCGACTAATTATGAATGGCGCTAACTCGATTGACCTTGCAGATCAGGCAAGAAAAGAAGGTATTCCTGATTTACGTCGTTCGGCACTTAAAAAAATAATGGCGGGGTTAATTAGCCTGGAAGAAGCCAACCGCGTAACTAAGGATTAGTCAAAAAACTCGAGTATAATAATGGCAAAAAACCCGGCAGAAAAAATTGAGTTTACTTACGAGGGCATTAATCGTGCCGGTACTAAGCTAAAAGGTGAGATATACGCACTGAGTGAAACTCTTGCTAAAAGCCAGCTGCGTAAGCAAGGCATTAACCCAATCAAAGTTCGGAAAAAGCCACAGCCCCTGTTTGGTGGTGCCGAAAAAATCAAACCTTCTGATATCGCTATATTTGCACGTCAAATTTCTACTATGATGCACGCTGGCGTACCCTTAGTACAATCGTTTGAAATCATTGGTGAAGGCAACGATAACAAAACAATGCAAAAGATGATTTTTGGCATCAAGTCAGAGGTCGAAGGTGGGGTTCCTTTCGCTGAAGCGCTAGCTAAACAACCTTTATATTTCGATCAACTATTTGTTAACTTAATTTCTGCAGGCGAGCAGTCCGGTGCTTTAGAGACCATGCTTGATAAACTTGCAACTTACAAAGAAAAAACCGAAGCATTAAAAGCTAAGGTAAAAAAAGCATTGTTCTATCCAATTGCGGTATTAATGATCGCCTTTATTGTTACCGTAATACTATTGGTATTCGTTGTCCCAAAATTTGAAGAACTATTTGATTCATTTGGTGCAGACCTGCCCGCTTTGACACAGTTTGTAATCCATTTATCGGAGTTTATGCAAACTTGGTGGTGGGTCATCGCCGGAGGAGTAACGGGTTCAGTTTATACAATTTTACGCATAAAGAAGACATCACCAAAACTACAGGAGACCTTTGATCGGATCGCATTAAAGGCTCCCGTCATCGGTGAAATTACTACAAAGTCAGCCATAGCTAGGTTTGCGCGCACCTTAGAGACCATGTCTGCAGCAGGTGTGCCTCTCGTTGAAGCGATGGACTCTGTGGCAGGTGCCACTGGTAATATTGTCTATTACAATGCCAGTATAAAAATTAGAGATGATGTTTCTCAAGGCACCCAGCTGCAGACCTCAATGCGAAATACGGGGCTATTTCCAAATATGGCAATCCAAATGATTTCGATTGGTGAAGAGGCAGGATCGCTCGATCACATGCTAGCTAAGGTAGCCGATTTTTACGAAAATGAAGTGGACAATGCGGTTGACGCACTCACCTCTCTATTAGAGCCCATAATAATGGCTGTATTAGGTGTTTTAGTTGGCGGATTAATTATCGCGATGTACCTTCCGATTTTCAAACTTGGTTCTGTTGTATAGAGGTGTGTTTAATTGGTTTCTGATCTTGTTTCGTTTTTTCAATTACATCTAATGATCTATCTTACTATCCTATTTATATTAGGATTACTGATCGGTAGTTTTTTAAATGTTGTGATTTACCGGCTGCCTATTATGATGCAACGGGAATGGCGCTGTGATTGTCTTGAATTTTTAGAGCAACCTTCCGAGACCTCAACTGAAAAGTTCGACCTGAACATGCCTCGTTCACGTTGCGCTGAATGCGGTCATGCGATTAGCGCCTTGGAAAACATACCCATTCTGAGTTATATGGCGCTGAAAGGAAAATGCCGAGCCTGTAAAACGCCTATTTCTATGCGATATCCTCTAGTTGAGTTATTAACAGGCCTCATTTCACTAATCATTGGCTGGCATTTTGGCGTTAGTCTTCAAGCTCTGGCAGGTTTATTTCTTAGCTGGTTCTTAATTGCTGCAAGTGGCATCGACTTAGGCCACAAATTGTTACCCGACACGATCACTTTACCTCTGATGTGGTTGGGCATTCTACTATCTCTTTTCAATGTCTTTATTGACTTAGAAACCAGCGTGATAGGTGCTATAGCTGGCTACCTATGCCTCTGGAGCATATTTATAATGTTCAAGCTAGTCACTGGAAAAGAAGGTATGGGTCATGGCGACTTTAAATTATTAGCGGCATTAGGAGCCTGGTGCGGATGGAAAATGCTGCTTGTAATTGTGTTGACCTCTTCTCTGGTCGGTGCAATCGTGGGTATTTCGATGATCATACTGAGCAAGTCTGGACGAAACACTCAAATTCCATTTGGTCCATATCTTGCTGCAGCAGGATGGATCAGCTTCCTTTGGGGACCAGCTTTACTCAATACCTACCTCAATATATTCTAGTCATCTTATGTTAAAAATAGGACTTACTGGTGGAATCGCATCAGGGAAAACTCGAATAAGCAATTTGTTTAGTCAGTTAAAAACGCCCATTATTGATACTGATATCATTAGCCGTGAGATTCTTGAACCTGGCCAACCCGGTTATCTGGCAATATTAAATCACTTTGGCAGCAGCATCATTCTCGATCATGCTCAAATTGATCGGCGTAAACTTAGGCAACTCATATTTAATGATAGTACTGAAAAGCAATGGCTTGAATCAATGCTTCACCCCATCATATTTAAACGTGCTCAACAACTAATAGGACGGCATAATAATGCAACGTTTGTCATAGTTGTTATTCCTCTTCTTTTTGAGACAAACTTTAGTGAGCTCGTTGACCGTGTATTAGTGGTCGATTGTGGTGCTGACACCCAAATCAAAAGGTTACTTCTTCGCGACAGAATTGATACTGCTCTGGCACAGAAAATGGTCGATCAACAATGGCCAAACCAAAACCGCATCAATCGCGCAGATGACATCATTTGTAATAATAACGACGGTGATTTAGATGATCAGGTTATGGCACTGCATGGAAAATACTTGGCGCTATCAAACCAGTCACAATTTATACCGCCGACCTAAGCTAATCATCCTTTTCCCTGTAACGATTGAGGCAGCTAACAGGTGTATTCATACCAAAACCAAACGCGTAATTTTATTTCTTTTTGTTATAATCGGCCAAACTTATCTAACAACTTGCTGAATGCCACCAAAACACATTATTTTTGAACAGCCTCTCAATGAACGTATTCGTATGTGCTTGCGAATTGAAACGTTAATGAAGCGATTTCACTACTTCACTTCGTTAAAAGGTGACTGGAGCGGCTATACTGCCTTGCTAGGTGTCATTGAAATCACTTCATTACTGGAGCGAGTTGATTTGAAGCAAGAGTTAATGAAAGAATTAGAACGCCAACACAGCGCTTTGAAATCACTGTCAGCCCATAAGGGCGTCGACAAATCAAAGTTAATCCTCATTTTAAGCCGACAAAAGGATGCACTTGAGCGTTTGCATCAATTAAATGGAAAGCTAGGTGAACACCTTAAACGCAATGATTTTTTGTTAGCCATAAAGCAACGCACCTCTATACCTGGAGGCAGCTGTGATTTTGACCTACCAGCACTTCGCTTTTGGTTGAATCAAGATCACACTAAAAGAGTGGTCGACCTTAAGCAGTGGGCTGAGCCTTATCTTGAACTGGAGTCAGTTATCGAATTAGTATTGAGTGTTATTCGAGACAGCGCTATGCCAGAAAAAGTAGTGGCTGAAAATGGTTTTTTCCATCAATCATTAGATTCTCAGCAATTGAATCAACTCCTTCGTATCAGTATTTCTGTTAGTGATGAAATTTATCCTGAAGTAAGCGCTGGTAAGCATCGTTATTCTGTGCGCTTTCTCAACCCTTTACCCATTGACGACCTACCTTCACAAGTCAAAGAAGACGTTACGTTTTGGCTAACACGTTGCTCTCTTTAACGCTAATAATGAATTTGATGCTGAGAATAAGCGACGTTGAATTTATTGGCTCTTATCCTTTGGCTTATGTTAGCTGCGATATTCTGCGTTAATTTTCACATACTCATAAGACAAATCAGAAGTCCAAATAGATGCATTGGATCGCCCTTGATTCAAGTCAACAGTAATTTTTATTTCTTCTTTACTCATCTCAAGCCGGCCAAGCTCTTCTCGGTATTGACTATCAGGTATTCCGTTTTTTAGCAGACAAATATTACCTAGATACAAATCAATACGAGAAACATCCAATGTGTCGATCTTAGCACGACCTACCGCTGCGAGAATTCGCCCCCAATTGGCGTCTGAAGCGAACAATGCGGTCTTTACTAGAGGTGAATGCGCTATGGTATAGCCAACTTCTCGCGCATCTTCTATCGTTGATGCGTTTTTCACCTCAATTTCAACAAACTTGGTAGCACCTTCCGCATCACGAATAATAGACTGAGCTAAATGTTTGAACACGCGAATTAGAGCTTGAAGAAAGTGACTAGATTCAGCATTAACTTCAACGCCAGCCTGCCCAGTTGCAATTAAAATACAGGCATCGTTGGTCGACGTATCACCATCGACAGTAATAGAATTAAACGAGCATGCAACTGCTTGCATAATAAACTCATTGAGCAGAGATTTTTCGATTTTTGCATCAGTAGCAACATAAGCAAGCATGGTAGCCATGTCGGGCTTAATCATTCCCGAGCCTTTTGTGATACCCGTTATAGTGACAGTCTCTCCTAAAACAGTGACCTTTTCAGTAATCCCTTTTGGGATGGTATCGGTTGTCATTATACCTTCGGCAGCTTCCAGCCATTTGTCTGCGCCGAGCGAATCAAACAAACTTGGTATAGCTTTACATATCGTATCA
>CAWVZP010000003.1:0-49490 GCA_963934675.1 uncultured Gammaproteobacteria bacterium
CTATCTATCTTGCCATTCCACTAGCCTCTTTGTTTGGTGCAATTATTGCTGGGTTTTTTGGTAAGCAAATTGGCCGTAACATAGCTCACTGGGTAACTATCCTGGGCGTTGGTACTTCGTTTGTTTTAGCCTTAGTTGTCCTCAAGGATGTTGCTTTTGATGGTGCCGCTATTTACAACGAGTCCTTGTATACCTGGATGGTAAGTGACGGTATTCGCTTTGAAATTGGATTTTTGATCGATAGCTTAACGGCAATCATGATGGTGGTTGTTACCAGCGTGTCTTTAATGGTGCATATTTATACCATTGGCTATATGCATGATGATCCTGGCTACCAACGATTTTTTAGCTACATTTCATTGTTTACTTTTGCAATGTTAATGTTGGTTATGTCGAATAATTTTCTTCAGCTTTTCTTTGGGTGGGAGGCTGTCGGATTGGTATCTTATTTACTAATAGGCTTTTGGTTTAAAAAAGATACGGCAATATATGCCAACTTAAAGGCTTTCATGGTCAACCGCGTGGGTGACTTTGGCTTTCTGTTGGGTATTGCGGTTATATTGATGTATACCGGTTCTCTTGATTATTATGAAGTATTTAGCAATTCTGGCCGAATGACGTCTGAAACCATGGAAATAATTCCAGGCATAGAATGGTCCGTAATAACACTAGCCTGTATTTTGCTTTTCGTCGGTGCAATGGGTAAGTCAGCACAGGTACCTTTACACGTTTGGTTGCCCGATTCGATGGAAGGTCCAACGCCTATTTCTGCCCTGATTCACGCTGCTACCATGGTCACTGCCGGTATTTTCATGGTAGCTCGTATGTCGCCTCTATTCGAACTGTCAGAAACTGCTCTGTCGGTTGTAATTGTGATTGGTGCTACTACTGCATTTTTTATGGGCTTGGTTGGTATTGTTCAAAACGATATTAAACGGGTTGTTGCCTATTCAACATTGTCACAACTGGGATACATGACTGTTGCCTTAGGTGCTTCTGCCTACTCTGCCGCTATTTTCCATTTAATGACTCATGCTTTTTTTAAGGCATTGTTATTTCTTGCTGCTGGTTCAGTTATTATCGCCATGCATCACGAACAAGATATTCGTAAGATGGGTGGGCTTAAGAAATATATGCCGATTACCTATTGGGTTTCGCTGATTGGTTCCTTGTCATTGATTGGCTTTCCTGGTTTCTCTGGTTACTTTTCGAAAGACGCCATTATTTCGGCTGTTCACAACTCAAGTATTCCTGGTGCTGGTTATGCTTATTGGATGGTACTGTTGGGAGTATTTGTAACCGCTTTCTACTCCTTCCGAATGTTCTTTCTAGTCTTTCACGGTAAAGAGCGGATGGATAAGCATACCCGAGAGCACTTGCATGAAACCCCCGCCGTTGTTACTTTACCGTTAATCTTGCTTGCTATTCCTTCTGCCATTATTGGCTGGTTAGCCATAGACGGCATCCTATTTAGTGGTTTTCTTGATCAACCTATTTTTGTTTTAAGCGAGCACGATACTATGGCGGCTGTTGCTCAAACATTCCACGGCCCTGCTAGTTTTGTTGTTCATGGTTTCTCTGAACCAGCGGTATACCTTGCTTTTGCAGGTCTCGCTTCATCATGGTACATCTATCTTAAGAAGCCCTCGATTGCCGAATGGTTTAAAACCACCTTTAGTTTCATCTACAACTTGTTAGACCAGAAATATTATTTTGACAAATTCAATGAAACAGTATTTGCAACGACAAGTCGTGGCATTGGGCACGTATTGTTTCGTATCGGCGATGCTTTGATGATCGATGGTCTGGTTGTTAACGGCAGTGCTAAGTTTGTTGGCTGGATGTCAGGTGTCGTTCGTCAGGTACAAACGGGTTATCTCAATCATTATGCATTCGCAATGATTTCAGGTTTAATTTTACTTCTCGGCTGGGCCATTTTGGGTTAAGCCAGTAGGCTAAATTCATAGACCGTCATTCCTATAACCATAAAAGGTAAGTTTTAAACTATGTACGCTGATTGGCCATTATTAAGCCTCGTTATCTGGACACCTATTATAGGTGGCTTACTGGTATTGTTTGCGGGCGATAAAAAAAATTCATCAGGCGCTAAAAAATTAGCTCTATTGATATCGATTGTTACTTTTTTGTTAACTATTCCGCTTTACACTGCATTTAATGCGGATACCCACTTACTCCAGTTCGTTGAACAACATAGTTGGATACCAGCCTTTAACATTGATTACTTTATCGGCATAGACGGTATCTCAATGCCACTTATTTTGTTGACATCCTTCACCACGGTCATTGTCATAATCGCTTCCTGGGAATCAATACAGTATCGGGCGTCACAGTACTTAGCTGCTTTCCTGATAATGGAAGGTTTCATGATTGGCACTTTTTCTTCTCTTGATGCGATCCTGTTTTACATATTCTTTGAAGCCATGTTGATTCCGATGTTTTTAGTGATCGGCGTGTGGGGTGGTGCGAACCGGATTTACGCAACGCTTAAGTTTTTCATCTATACCTTTGTCGGTTCGGTATTAATGTTGGTGGCGTTAATTTATATGTATAACAAATCAGGTAGTTTTTCTATATTTGATTTTCACGCATTGCAATTAGATTTAAACGAACAGATATTCATTTTTCTTGCTTTTTTAATCGCATTTGCAGTCAAAGTACCCATGTGGCCAGTGCATACTTGGCTGCCTGATGCTCATGTCGAGGCACCAACCGGTGGTTCAGTTATTCTAGCTGCTATTATGTTAAAAATTGGTGGCTATGGTTTTCTTCGATTCAGCCTCCCAATTACGCCAGATGCAAGCCTAGAATTAGACTGGTTAGTTATTACAATGTCGCTGACCGCTGTTGTTTATATCGGATTTGTTGCTTTGGTTCAGCAAGACATGAAGAAGCTTATTGCCTATTCTTCTATTGCTCATATGGGATTTGTTACGCTTGGGTTTTTCATAGTATTTCGAATTATAGATAACGGCAATGGAACCCAGGGTGCAGCCTTAGCACTTGAAGGTGGCATGGTACAGATGATTTCTCACGGTTTTATATCGGGTGCTATGTTCCTTTGCGTTGGCGTGCTGTATGACCGTATGCACAGCCGTCAAATTGTTGATTATGGTGGTGTGGCTAACACCATGCCAATGTTTGCCGGATTTATGGTTTTCTTTGCGATGGCAAATGCAGGCCTACCTGGTACATCAGGGTTTGTTGGTGAATTCATGGTCATTCTGGCGAGCTTTCAGGCAAACTTTTGGATTGCATTTTTAGCAGCAACAACGTTGATTCTTGGAGCCGCCTACACCCTGTGGATGGTTAAGCGAGTGATCTTTGGCAATATAGGGAACGACAACGTTAAAGCATTGATCGATATTAATCGCCGTGAGTTTTTATTCTTGTCGATCCTAGCAGTAGCGGTACTGGCTCTTGGTCTGTGGCCAGATCCTTTAGTTGATGTAATGCATGCCACCATCGATAACTTGTTGAACCATATTATGATCTCGAAGATATAAGTAACCTATGTCAGAATTCATCCAGCCTAATTTAATTCCCGCAATACCTGAAATGGTATTGCTTGCTTTGACCTGTTTAATACTTGTGGTTGATCTGTTCTTACCGCAGGAAAGGCGTGGTTTTACCTTATGTCTTACTGTGCTAGCGCTAATAATAACGGCTGCTGCCGTAATTGCGGTAGCGCCAGTTGATGCAGTTTCAACCTTTGGTGGGTCCTTCATACTGGATCAACTAGCGGTTACATTAAAAGTAGCGATCCTTTTAATTAGTGCTCTCGTGTTTATTTATTCTCGTGATTATCTTAAAGATCACGATATTTATAAGGGTGAGTATTATGTGCTCGGACTATTTGCTGTGCTTGGGATGATGATTATGACTTCAGCTCACAGTTTCTTGTTAGTTTATTTAGGTCTTGAATTACTGTCACTGTCGCTTTACGCCATGATTGCTTTTAACCGGAAGTCTATGCAGGCTTCTGAGTCAGCAATGAAATACTTTGTACTTGGTGCAATGGCTTCAGGTCTTCTGTTGTACGGTATTTCTATTTTCTACGGCATTACTGGAACGCTCGATCTTAATCAGTTATCAGATGTTGTTAGGGTTCAATTGACTGAAAATCCGATTGCACTGTCGTTTGCTCTGACTTTTATTATCGTTGGCTTATCATTTAAACTCGGTGCCGTTCCATTCCACATGTGGCTTCCGGATATTTACCAAGGAGCGCCCACGTCAGTGACGTTGTTTATTGGTACAGCACCTAAAATTGCTGGCTTTGCAATGGCGATTAGATTGCTAGTTGATGGCCTATCCGATTTGCAATTTGAGTGGTCTCAAATGCTACTAGTGCTGGCAATTGCCTCGATAGCGTTGGGTAATGTTGTTGCTATTGTGCAAACCAATTTCAAACGTATGCTGGCTTACTCAACCGTATCTCATGTTGGTTTTATTATGCTCGGGTTGTTGTCTGGCACTGCAATTGGCTACTCGGCCTCTATGTTTTATACATTGACCTATGCGATTACGGCATCGGTTGCCTTTGGTGTGTTAATGCTACTGAATCGTGAAGGCTTTGAAGCTGAAAATATTGTCGACCTGACCGGGCTCAATAATAAAAATCCATGGTACGCAGCGTTGCTCGCGATTGCGCTATTTTCAATGGCTGGGTTACCACCGACCGTTGGTTTCTATGCTAAATTAAGTGTGCTTCAGGCCGTTGTTAGTATCGATATGGTTTGGCTTGCCGTTGTTGCTGTATTATTGTCCGTCATCGGTCTCTTCTACTATTTACGGGTTGTAAAGGCGATGTATTTTGATCCTTCTGATCAAGAGCGTGAGTTAAGTATTAAAGATCCGCTTGATGTGAAGATATTGCTGAGCTTAAATGGTTTGAGTTTACTTGGGCTTGGTATATTTCCGTCAGGTTTAATGGCTTACTGTATTTTGGCCTTCAACTGAGCCCTTATAGGCTCACACGATAGTTAATTTTTAGTCATTTAATTCAACTTTTTATTTTAAATGAATTACTTACAAAAACTTATCAAAAACCGCTTGTAAATAGTAATCAACATGGCTATTATGCCGACCTTCTGATGCGGGGTGGAGCAGCTTGGTAGCTCGTCGGGCTCATAACCCGAAGGTCGTAGGTTCGAATCCTGCCCCCGCTACCAAATACACTGGCTATTGACTATTTAATGTCAGAAAGCAAGTTCATAGTCAGTTATCAAAGGCCCTTTATGGGCCTTTTTTATTGGTTTAATTTAAGGTCCAGCAACGTGAAAGATTTATCTGAATTATTCGAACCAGTGGTAGAAGCGATGGGTTATGAATTCGTCGGCGTCGAATTCACTGGTGGTTCTAGTCACGGCACGCTTTGTGTTTACATTGACCGCGAGCAGGGTGTTGATGTAGATGACTGTGCTTCAATTAGTCATCAGATCAGTGCTATCCTTGATGTAGAAGAGCCTATTCAGCAAGCGTTTGATTTGCAGGTGTCTTCACCTGGAATTAATCGTCCGCTATTTAAGTTAACTGACTACGATCGCTTCGCTGGTGAGAATGTCAAAATCAAATTAGATGTTGGCCTGACTGGAAGAAAAAATTTTAAGGGCACTCTGAAAGGTGTCGTTCAATCAAAGTTTGTTCAGATCGACGTTGATGGTGAATTTTTCGATTTACCGTTTTTAGATATTGGTAAAGCGAATTTGATCGGTCGATTTTAAATACACAGATCTTTAAAGTTGTTGGTGAGGTGAGGGTCGCTCTTCACAAATACAGATAACAGAATGCAGATTTAAAGTATTCTATATATTGCGAGAAACAATGATGGAAAATAAAGAAATTCTGTTAGTAGCAGATACTGTTTCAAATGAAAAAGGTGTTGATCGTGAAGTTATTTTCGAAGCGATTGAAGCCGCTTTAGCATCTGCTACTAAAAAGAAGCATGGTCAAGAAATTGAAGTTCGTGTCGAAATCGATCGAAAGACGGGTGACTACGATACTTACCGTCGTTGGGAAGTGGTGTTGTCCGGTGATAACGGTCTTGAAGAGCCATTGAGGCAGACTAGTCTTGAAGCTGCTCAATATGAGCAACCCGACATTGAACTAGGTGAATTTATAGAAGAGCAAATTGACTCTGTAGAATTTGGCCGTATTGCCGCTCAAACAGCGAAGCAAGTTATTGTCCAAAAAGTTCGTGAGGCTGAACGTCGCAAAGTTATAGATGCTTACATAGAAAAACAAAATAGCTTAGTCATGGGGCAGGTCAAGAGAGTAGAGCGAGGTAACGTCTATGTTGACCTTGGTGATAATGCCGAGGGTTTTATACCGCGCGAAGAAATGATTCCACGTGAATCTATGCGTCCTGGTGATCGTGTACGTGGCTTCTTATATAAAATTGCTTCTGAAGTTCGAGGTCCGCAGCTTTTTATTAGCCGAACAGCACCTGAATTTCTAATGGAATTATTTAAGCTTGAGGTGCCTGAAGTAGGGCAGGGTTTAATTGAAATTATATCTGCTGCTCGTGATCCGGGTATGCGTGCGAAAATCGCAGTCAAAAGTAACGAGCCAAGAATGGATCCAGTCGGCGCTTGTGTTGGTATGCGCGGTTCTCGAGTGCAGTCAGTTTCTAACGAGTTAGCTGGGGAGCGAGTTGATATTATCTTGTGGGATGATAATCCAGCTCAATTTGCTGTTAACGCAATGTCACCAGCTGAAGTAACCTCGATAGTCATTGATGAAGAGAAACATGCAATGGATATTGCCGTACCCGAAGATAAGTTATCTCAAGCCATAGGTCGAGGAGGCCAAAACATTAAGCTTGCTAGTCAGCTGACTGGTTGGACTCTAAACGTAATGGACGAAGCCGCTGCGGAAGAAAAGTCTGAAAGCGAGTCTCGTCAGTTGGTCGAAAGTTTTATGGAGCAACTTGATGTTGACGAAGAAGTTGCGGTTATCTTGGTGCAGGAAGGTTTAACAACCATCGACGAAGTAGCCTACATTCCTGAGGCCGAGCTGGTTGAAATTGAAGAGTTTGATGAAGATATCGTTCGTGAACTTCGTGGGCGTGCTCGTGATGCGTTGTTAACCTTGGCTATTGCCAAAGAAGAAACGGCGGAAGCAGGTGAGCCGCAAGACGATTTGGTGAATATGGAGCTTATGACTGACGAACTAGCACATCAGTTGTCTCGACGTGGTATTTGTACGATGGAAGACCTTGCTGAGCAATCAACAGATGAGCTTGAAGAGAACGAAGGCTTAGAGGCTGAGTTCGCGGGTCAGTTGATTATGAAAGCTCGCGAACCTTGGTTTGCCGAAGACGGCACTAAGTAATCTGTAACCAAAGGCTAAGAAAAGTAGCTATCAACCATTTGCATTAGGACAGATAAACATGGCAAACGCGACAGCAAAACAACTCTCTGAAGTGATCGGCATTAGTGTCGATAAACTGCTGGACCAATTGAGTGCAGCCGGTGTAAACGTTGCGGGTGCGGATGATCCCATCTCCGACGAAGACAAGCTAAAACTGCTTGAGTCTCTTCGAACCAGTCATGGTAAAGCAGAGGAGGGTGGACCCAAGAAGATTACTTTAAATCGTAAAAGCAAGAGCGAATTAAAAGTGTCTGGTTTAGCGGGTCGTAACTCCACCACTAAAACAATTAATGTTGAGGTTCGTAAAAAGCGTACCTATGCACGCCCAACGAACGTTGAGCCTAGAACGGAAATTGAAGTTAAAATTGAAGCCGTAGCTGAAGCGCTAATGGTTATTGATGTCGAGGCAACCCAAAGTGTTGAGCCAGTAGAAGAAATTGTAGAGGTAATTGATCCAGTTGCTTTAGCCGCTGCTAAAGAAGCCGAAGAAGCCGCTGTTCGTGAAGCGGAAGAAGCTCGGCTAGTTATGGAGATTGAGCATAAGGAAGCTGAAAAGCAGGCCTACTCAAAAAGCCTTAAAGAAGTAGAAGTTGCACAAGAAATAATTATTAAAAAAATGGCAGAAGCTGCTGCAGCTTCTGCAGCAGAAGATGCAGCAAAAGCGGCTTTAGCAGAGGCTTCTCGTGCTGCTGCAGCAGCAGTAGCTAACGAAGAAAAAAGCGGCAAGCAAGGTAAGCGCGGTGATGATAAGGGCACTCGCTACGGCCGTAAAGAGTTACATGTTAAACCTGGCGGCAAGCAAGGGGCTGGTGGTCGGAAGCAAAAATTTAAGAAAAGCCGGAGACAGGCTAGCGATCCAAATAACGCGCATGGTTTTGCGATGCCAACCTCACCGATTATTCGTAATGTCGAAATTTCTGATTCGATGACTGTTGGTGAATTGGCGCAAAAAATGGCAGTCAAAGGTGGTGACGTTGTTAAGGCTCTGATGCAAATGGGCAGTATGTCTACCATTAATCAAGTTCTTGATGTTGACACGGCCACAATGGTTGTAGAGGAAATGGGTCATAACGTCATTGCTGTTGTAACTGAAGATGACTTTGAAAAGAAGTTGTTCGAAAATGTTGCTGAAGCCAGTGAAGATATGGTTGCACGGCCTCCGGTTGTTACAATCATGGGTCATGTTGATCACGGTAAAACCTCTCTACTGGATTATATTCGCAAGTCTCGAGTTACGTCAGGTGAAGCTGGTGGCATAACCCAGCATATTGGTGCTTATCATGTAGAAACAGATCAAGGCATGATTACTTTTCTAGATACGCCTGGACACGCTGCTTTTTCTGCAATGCGTGCTCGTGGTGCCCAGGCGACTGATATTGTCGTATTGGTTGTCGCGGCAGACGATGGTGTAATGCCACAAACCAGAGAAGCAGTTGACCATGCTCGTGCAGCTAATGTACCGCTTGTTATTGCAGTCAATAAAATGGATAAAGAAAGTGCTGATCCCGATCGTGTTAAGAGCGAGCTAGCAGCGTTAGAAGTTATCCCAGAAGATTGGGGCGGAGAAAATATATTTGTTCCTGTCTCAGCAATAACTGGTGAGGGTGTTGAGCAATTACTTGAATCAATTTTATTGCAGTCTGAATTACTTGAATTGAAAGCAGCGAATTCGGGCAGTGCAAAAGGTATTGTAGTTGAAGCAACTCTTGATAAAGGACGTGGTCCAGTAGCTACCATCTTGGTCCAGTCTGGTGAGTTAAAGAAAGGTCAGCTGTTACTAGCTGGCACGCAATATGGCCGTGTACGAGCCATGTATGATGAGTCATCAAAAGCAATTGATTCCGCTGGGCCCTCTATTCCTGTTGTTGTGCTCGGTCTTTCTGGTGTGCCTAGTGCTGGAGACGAGGTCTTCGTCGTTGAGAATGAACGTAAAGCTAGAGAATTTGCTGAGGCTCGTGAATCTAAGATTCGTGAAGCTAAATTAACTGACCAGCATAAAACCAAATTGCAAGGCATGTTTGATGCAATGACAGAAGGTGAGATATCTGAAGTCAATGTATTAATTAAGGCTGATGTACAGGGTAGTGCGGAAGCCATTCGCGAAGCATTACAAAAACTATCGACTGATGAGGTGCGCGCTAATATTATCAGTTGTGGTGTTGGTGGCTTAAGTGAATCTGATATTAATCTTGCAGCGGCGTCATCTGCCATGGTGGTCGGTTTTAACGTTCGAGCCGATACTGCTGCAAAACGCGCAGCTGAAAGTGGTGGTGTCGATATTCGTTACTACAGTATTATTTATGAAGTTATCGATATTATTAAAGCCGCTATGTCAGGCCTGCTCGCACCCGAAGCACGAGAGAATATTCTTGGTTTGGCGACTGTAAAAGAAGTCTACAGTTCACCTAAGTTTGGTGACGTTGCTGGATCAATGGTTGTCGATGGTTTTGTTCGTAAAGGTCTACCAATTCGTGTATTGCGTGACAATGTTGTTGTATATGAAGGTGAGCTCGAGTCATTACGTCGTTTTAAGGATCCTGTTGAAGAAGTCCGAATGGGCACCGAATGTGGTATTGCTGTCAAAAACTACAATGATGTTCGACCTGGTGATCAAATCGAAGTCTTTGAGCGAGTTGAAATTTCGCGTTCACTTGATTAACCGCCTAATTCTTATCTTTAACTTAACTAACGTCGGCCATAGTAATGCCTAAGGATTATTCTCGTAGCGACAGATTAGCCTCACAGATTCATCGTGAGCTAGCTGGTCTGATTAATAGCAGTGTGAAAGACCCACGGATGTCATCATCGAGTGTGCTTGAAGTGGTAGTGACTAAAGATTTGTCGCAAGCTAAAGTCTATTTCAGTGTATTGGACCCTGAGGCGTCAGAGGAAACTCTGCTGGCCTTGAAGCGAGCAAGTGGGTTTTTACAGCGCGAAATTGGACGGGTTTTGAAATCACGCCTAACTCCAAAGCTTGTGTTTGTTTATGATGATACTGATATTCGTGGTCGTAATATGTCGGAATTAATCGATTCTGCCATCGAAAAAGACAAGGCGAATAATTCCGAATAATGGGTCGAGGTGCGCGTAAACCAGTCGGATTCCGTGATGTTGACGGTATTCTTTTGCTAAATAAGCCGCTGGGTATTAGTTCAAATAAAGCCTTGCAGACGGCTCGTTTTTTATTTCAGGCCAATAAAGGCGGACATACGGGCAGTCTCGACCCACTCGCTTCTGGCATGTTACCGATTTGTTTTGGCGAAGCAGCTAAATTCTCATCCTATCTACTTGACGCTAGTAAGAGCTATCGTGCGATTTGCCATCTTGGTCAAACGACTTCAACAGGTGATGCAGAGGGCGAAATAACGTCTGAATCACCCGTTAATGTGAGCGAGTTTGATATTGCTGCGGTACTTGAATCTCTCACTGGATCGATTGAACAAATCCCACCTATGTACTCGGCTCTGAAACACCATGGTCAGCCACTTTACCGTCTAGCTAGAAAAGGTAAAGAAGTTACTCGCTTAGCAAGGCCAATAGAGATTTATAAACTGACCCAGACAAGCTTTAATGGCATCCAGTTGGAAATAGACGTTCATTGCTCTAAAGGAACTTATATTCGCACTCTTGCGGAAGACATAGGGTCCGCACTTGGTTGTGGTGCGTTTGTTAGTTTACTTGAGCGAAAAGCGGTGCATCCCTATTGGCAGCAACCTAGTTATACACTCGATTATTTGACCCAATTATCCGAACAAGGTCTCGACGTTATGGATCAATGCTTGCTGCCGGTTAACAGTGCCTTAGCGGATCTACACGAGTTAACAATAGACGCTGCCGCGGTTGATTTATTAAAGAATGGTGTGGCAGTTAAAGTTAATAATATGGGACATAGTGATCTATTGAGTTTAGTGTCAGAAAGTGGCGAATTTATAGGCATTGGAAAAGCTCTGCTAAATGGTTTGATAGCGCCTAAAAGATTAATGAATACAGCAAGATAAATGTTGTTTTATAGGGCTGGAATTTAAACTGGTAGAATTCCGTAAAACCCCTTGTTACTACCTGCTCTGCTAGGTAGAATACCAGCCTTTTCGAGCCTACGAGGTTTTATTCATGTCAATGACAGCTGATCAAAAGCGAGAAATCGTTTCTGTGCACCAGCAATCCGAAGGTGATACAGGTTCACCTGAGGTGCAGGTTGCGCTACTTTCACATCAAATCAAGCACTTAACTGAACACTTTAAGGAGCATATCCACGACCATCACTCGCGTCGCGGTCTGCTGAAAATGGTTAACCAGCGTCGTAGCTTACTGGATTATTTGAAAACAAAAAACCAGAGTCGCTATAGAGATTTGATCGGAAAATTAGGTTTACGTCGTTAGTAATACAATTGCTGAGACTTTGATTAATCCTAGAGAGGTAGAATGTGAATCCAATTAAAAAGACATTTCAGTACGGCGTACATGAAGTTACGCTGGAAACCGGTGAGATAGCCCGTCAAGCGGGTGGTGCTGTTCTTGTCAACATGGCGGATACTATTGTAATGGTAACCGTAGTAGGAATGAAAAAGGCCGACCCGAGTCGACCTTTTTTTCCATTAACAGTTGACTACATTGAAAAGACTTATGCCGCTGGTAAGATTCCGGGCGGATTTTTCAAGCGTGAAGGTCGTCCAAGCGAAAAGGAGACTTTAACTTGTCGCCTGATTGATCGACCTATCCGACCATTGTTTCCAAAAGGATTCATGAACGAAGTTCAAGTCGTTGCAACTGTTATTTCAATGAACACCGATATCGATCCTGATATTCCAGCTTTAATTGGTGCTTCTGCAGCCATCTCTATTTCTGGTCTGCCATTCAATGGCCCGATTGGTGCTGCAAGAATTGGTTATAAGGATGGTGAATATATTTTAAATCCTAGCATCAGCGAATTGGTCGACTCAGATCTTGATTTGGTTGTTGCCGGTACAGACAAAGCGGTATTAATGGTTGAATCTGAAGCCAATCGTTTGTCAGAAGAAGTTATGTTGGGATCAGTCGTTTATGGTCATGAGCAACTCCAAACTGTGGTTCAGGCAATCAAAGAATTTAGTGCTGAAGTGAATACCACTCCGTGGGAATGGGCTGCACCAGAAGCAGATTTATCGTTGGCTGATTTAGTCAGCAATCAATCAACAGCTGCTATTACCGAAGCTTATGCTATCGCTGACAAATTAGATCGTCAGGATAAGTTGTCAGCTGTTCGAAGCGATGCTGTTGCTGCGTTAGTTAGTGACGTAGAAGGTTCACCAAGTGAGTCAGCCGTTCGTGAAGCTTTTGGCAAACTAGAAAAGAAAATTGTTCGAGACAGAATTATCTCTGGTGAAAGGCGTATTGACGGACGTGATACACGTACCGTTCGCCCGATTGCAATCCGCACTGGTTTATTACCACGAACCCACGGCTCAGCTCTTTTCACTCGGGGTGAGACTCAGGCCATTGTGGTAACAACTCTGGGAACGGGTCGTGACGCTCAAATTATTGACGCAATCGAAGGCACGCGTAAAGAAAATTTTATGATGCACTACAACTTCCCACCATCAAGTGTTGGTGAATGTGGTCGTGTTGGTACGCCTAAGCGTCGAGAAATTGGTCACGGTCGTTTAGCCAAACGTGGCGTACAAGCGGTAATGCCATCAGTCGATGATTTTCCTTATGTCATTCGAGTGGTAGCAGAAATTACTGAATCAAATGGTTCATCATCAATGGCTAGTGTCTGTGGCGCAAGTCTATCTATGATGGATGCAGGTGTACCACTAAAATCACCCGTTGCCGGCATTGCTATGGGCCTAATTAAAGAAGATGCGGGTTTTGCCGTACTGTCTGATATTTTAGGTGATGAAGATCATCTAGGTGACATGGATTTCAAAGTAGCGGGCACTACCGATGGCATCACTGCTTTGCAAATGGATATTAAGATCGACGGTATCACTACCGAAATTATGCAAAAAGCCCTTGAGCAAGCTAAAGATGGTCGTTTGTTTATCCTTGATGAAATGTCTAAGGTTATTACTCAAGGCCGTGAAGAAATGTCAGAATTTGCGCCACGTTTGGTTACTTTTAAGATTAACCCAGAAAAAATTCGGGATGTTATTGGTAAAGGTGGATCAACTATCCGCGCCATTACCGAAGAAACGGGTGCTAGCATCGAAATTGACGACGATGGCATAGTTAAAATTGCATCGGTAGAGAAAGCAGCTGGTGATGAAGCCAGACGCAGAGTCGAGATGGTTATTGCTGAAGTAGAAGTTGGAACTATCTACGAAGGTAAGGTTGCTAAAATCATGGATTTCGGTGCATTCGTCAACATCTTGCCTGGTAAAGATGGACTGGTCCATATTTCGCAAATTTCTGATGAGCGCGTCGAGAACGTCAGCGACAAGCTAAAAGAAGGCGACATGGTTAAAGTTAAAGTACTAGAAGTGGATCGTCAGGGTCGAATCCGATTGAGTATGAAAGCCGTTACCGAAGATGTTGCAGCCGAGACTCCTGAATAGGATCAAATCTGTTTCTTCAAAAATAAGGAAAGGGCGCTTCGATTGCGCCCTTTTTTTTGCGGTTAATTAATAATTAGATTTCGAGTTTTAGTGAACTTTTATGAGGGATCAAAATTCAAGGTTTTAACCTTGGTGCATTAATCGCAGATAGGGTCAGGGTTTTTGTGTGTTTAGATGTATAGGGTATTAGTAGAGAGCACTGATGTTAATCAGTCGTTGTTTTCCTAAAGTAACTTAAACATAGTGCCACAATAGGGGCACTTCGATTCTCCACCATTTTCCTTTACTGGGATATAAACTTTCGGGTGTGAGTTCCATAAGCTAGTGCCTTCGACAGGACAATGAATTGGTAAGTCGCCAGCTTTCACTTCGATAGCATTTTTTGAGTTTGGTTGAGAATAACCATTTTGATTTGCTGCTGTATCAGGGTTGACCATTCTATTCTCTATGGGTTTGTGAAAGTTAATAAGTCGAGATGTTTTTCGTTCCGACCATGTACTAAATCAAAGTAATCTTTTTGTAATTGCTCTGTAATTGGGCCTCTACTACCTAAACCAATTGAACGATTGTCAAGTTCACTAATCGGTGTTACTTCCGCAGCCGTCCCTGTGAAGAAGGCTTCGTCTGCTATATATACTTCATCTCGTGTCAGTCTTTTTTCAACTATTGGGTATCCAGCATCTTTGGCCAACGTAAAAAGAGTTTTACGGGTAATACCGTTTAAGGCTGAAGTCACCTCTGGCGTGTAGATGACGCCATCACGAATGACAAAAACATTTTCACCACTGCCTTCGGCAACATAGCCTTCGGGATCGAGAAGCAAGGCTTCGTCATAGCCATCTTTTAAAGCTTCGCTCAAAGCCATCATTGAGTTGATATACTGACCATTGGCTTTTGCTTTGGTGGCGGCAATATTGACGTGATGACGAGTGTAAGAGGATGTTTTAACACGAATGCCCTTTTCCAGTGCCTCTTTTCCGAGATAAGCCCCCCATTCCCAGGCGGCTACAATGCAGTGGACAGTTAAATTATCGGCGCGTATGCCCATACCCTCTGAGCCATAAAAACACATAGGTCGTATATAGGCGCTTTCAAGGTTGTTATCACGCACGGCAGCAATTTGAGCCTGTTTGATTTGCTGCGGAGTATAGGGCATAGCCATATCTAAAATCTTGCAAGAATCGAACAGACGACGAGTATGTGCTTCTAGTGCAAAAATAGCGGTTCCCTGATCAGTTTTATAGGCCCGAACACCTTCAAAGCAACCCATTCCATAATGTAATGTGTGGGTTAATACATGGACGTTAGCTTCTCGCCAAGGAACCATTTCTCCATCAAACCATATAAGACCATCACGATCGGCCATTGACATTGCGTTTACTCCAAACTGCTTAGCTGAAACATTCGTTCCAGCAATTGTTAACGTGTTCGACTGCCGCTGCGATTTTTATGCTAGCGATCTCAGCCGGATTATTTTGTAGTACGGTCCTATGTAACCAACGATGGTATGTTTCATAAGTAATTACCAGTTTTGACTGTTGACTGGAGATAAGGTTTAACTGAAACAGCTCATTAATAATACTAATATTATCAGAATATGCTGAAATGGAGCTAACTTTATTTGCATGCAGTAACGCCCAGTATTGAACCATGAACTCGATATCGACCATACAGCCTTTGGAATATTTCAAGTTGTAAAAGTGCTCTATTTTTTGTGGTTTGTTCTGATTGATTTTAGCTCTCATCTTGGTGATTTCTTTTTTCAATTTTTGTGGATCACGCTCGATGGAAAGAATTTTCTGGCGCATTTCCTGAAAGTTTAATTTGAGTCTTGGGCTTCCGCCGACATGCCTTGCGCGAACCAGCGCCTGGTGTTCCCAAGTCCAGGCCTTTGTTAGTTGGTATTGAAGATAGGCGTGATCTGATGTGACGAGTAATCCAGAGGCGCCTTCGGGTCTTAGTCGTGAGTCGATCTCATACAACGTACCGGCACTTGTCAGGATGCTAGTCATCGAAATTATTTTTTGTGCGAGTCGGGAGAAGTAAACGCTATTGTCGAGGCTCTTTTTCCCATTTGTGATTGAATTACTCGCCGTCGAGTCATGCAGGAAAATTAAATCGAGATCCGACTGATAGTGCATCTCGTTTCCACCCAGCTTGCCGTAACCAATAATTGCAAAATTTGCTTCTCGAACAACGCCCTCAACAGTACATTGCGGCTGGCCATACTGGTTTTGTAGGGTTGCACTCGCCAACTCATAAACAGCGTGTAACACCACTTCGGCGAGTTCTGTTAAATATTGGCAAACGGTTAACGGAGTAATTTGCTCTGACAATTCGGCGATGGCAATGACGATGGTTTGCTCACGCTTAAAGAGGCGCAAACTATCTAGCTCTAGTTCGGTATCACCGGCCACGTTTTTCAGTTGAATTTGTAGGTTGTTTGCTATCGTTTCTCGGTCGAATTTATCTTCGTTGTCATCGGGCTGAATTAAGCACTCTAATAAGATGGGATACCGCGCCACTTCCTGAGCGATCCATTCACTGCTATCAAACAGATGAACCAGCTTATTGAGCAAATGACCGTTTTGGTGGAGTAATTCGAAATAGACGCTACGACCGGCGATTGATGAAAACAGGTTGAGCAGTCTACTGAACAAAGTGAGGTGGTCTTTAGATTGACTAACTGATTTTAAAAGGTCGGGCAACAGGGCCGAAAATCGTTGTTTCGCTTTTGCCGACATAAACCCCCAGGCTTTCGATGTGAAAAAACCAGTGAGCTTTAAGTTAATTTCTGCCGTATGGTTCAGCTCATAAGATGCTAGCAATTCAATTTGCTGTTCATCTGATTGTTCTTCACTGAAAACATCTGAAAAGGTGACTTCCAGCTCGATCGGTGTTTCGCGTTTGAAGAGTTCTGTGAAGTGATAACTAACTTTGGTTCTGTGCTCATCTAGTTTGTTTTGAACTGATAGCCAGTCTGTCAAATTCAGGGTGTAAGCAATTCGTTGTTGAATTAGTTGATTTTGGGGGCAGCTATGTGATTGCTCGTCGGCCATCATTTGTATTTTGTTTTCTAACTGGCGTAAGAATACATAAGCTTCGCGTAATTCTTCAATGTTTTCTGAGGGTATGATATTTTGCGTCTGCAAGATGTCGAAACAGGTGAAAATTTGTTGGCTCTGTAATCGATTATTGCGACCCCCTTTTAATATCTGGAATGCCTGCACAAAGAACTCGATCTCTCGTATGCCACCATTGCCGACTTTAATATTATCCTGCATATTTTTCGATCTGGCCTGGCGGTCTATTTGATCTTTGAGGCCTGCTAATCCTTCGAAAACACGATAATCATGATATTTACGAAAGACGAAAGGTTTTAGAATTGACTGAATGAACAGCTTGTCACTATTACTACCGGTGATTATTCTGGCCTTTACCATGGCATATTGCTCCCACTCTCGACCGTGTAGTTGGTAGTAGTGTTCCAACGCCAAATGATGGAGTGCGACAGGTCCAGAGCTGCCCCAGGGCCTTAGCCTGAGATCGACACGGTAGACAAAACCATCTTCAGTCGTGTCGTTCAGAAGTTTAGTAAACAGTCTGACGACGCGGGTAAAAAATTCTTGGTAGGCAAGGTGACCGTAACCTGCCAGATCACCTTCATTGGTGTAACTGCAAATCAAATCGATATCGGAGGAAAAGTTTAGTTCTCGCCCTCCTAGTTTTCCCATTGCAATAATGTTGAGTGTTATCGGATTACCATCAGTATCAACTGGTTGGCCGTGTTTTGTAACCAGCTGTTTTTCAGCTGCTGCCAGGGCACAGCGAATCATTTGGTCCGCTAAATTACTAAGATGGCGTAAGACGGTCTTTAGTGGAATGTTGTGGATGACATCGAGATAAATGATTTCGACCAATTTGGCATGACGATGAAGGCGAAGGATTTTTTGAATTTTAGTGATTTCTTGCGCTTGTTCACAGGCTTTATAGAGTTCAATCTGATTAAGATCGAACTGTTTTAGCTGATGAAGATTGCCTAATAGGGCAGGGGTACGACAGATTTGATTCAGTGCGTAAGTGCTTGAAATAGCCAGACGTTGAATGTTGTTGTTGAAATGGACTTCGAATGAATTGTTCTGAGCCTGAAGCAATGTTTGTAGTTGCATCCAGGCATATTGGTCATCTTTGAGTAAGTGTGAAAGCTTTACAGGCATTAATTTACCTTCCAATTGTTAATGAGAAATATTATCATTTACATTCGTATTCTAATCTACTAGAATAACTTTGTTGTTGGAATTCGGCTCATGGCATTCCTTTTATCAATCCTAATTTATTATTCATTAAAACTTAACTAACCTAAATCGAGAGTTTTTAAATATGTACAAGATCAAACTTCCATTGATGGCCAGTGTATTGGCTGTCGTTTTATCCACCAGCGCGCTAGCTGCCGAGGTGAATATTTATTCTGCTCGCAAAGAGGCTTTGATCAAACCATTGCTTGATAAGTTTAGCGCCGAAACGGGTATCAAAACCAATTTAATTACAGCCAAGGCAGACAAGTTGCTAACGCGCATGATTAACGAAGGCCGTAATACCCCTGTGGATCTCTTTATTACCGTCGATGCTGGTCGCTTGCATCGTGCTAAGGAAGCCGACTTGTTACAATCCATCAACAATAGCACTATCGAAAAAACGGTGCCTGCCCATCTGCGGGATAGTGATCAATACTGGGTTGGATTGTCTCAACGTGCGCGCGTTATTTTTTATGCAAAAGATCGAGTGAATCCAGCAGAACTCTCTACTTATGAAGATTTGGCCAATTCAAAATGGCAGAAACGTATTTGTATCCGAGGATCTGGCAATATTTATAATCAGTCACTGGTTGCCTCTATGATTGCTGTGAATGGTCAAGCTGAAACTCAAAAGTGGGCGAATGCTTTAGTCGGCAACTTTGCGCGTGATCCTAAAGGTGGCGATAGAGATCAAATCAAAGCAGCAGCAGCAGGGCAGTGTGATTTGGCTATCGCTAATACTTATTACTATGGCAAAATGTTATCAAGCAAAAAAGATGATGGACAAGTTGCAGCGGCTAACAAAATGGGTGTGTTCTGGCCGAACCAATCTGATCGAGGTGTGCATGTGAATATTAGTGGTGCAGGAATCAGTAAGTATTCTAAAAACAAAGAGAATGCGATTAAGTTGCTTGAATATCTACTGAGCGACGAAGCCCAGAGCTGGTATGCAAGTGTGAATTATGAGTACCCAGTGAGTCAGTCGGCAAAGATTAGTGGCTTGGTTGCGCAGTGGGGCGACTTTAAAGCAGATACACTGAACCTATCGAGGTTGGGTCAGTTTAATTCTGATGCGGTTAAAACAATGGATAAGGCCAGTTGGAAGTAATAATTTTTTAGATGAAGGTATTTATTTTTTGGTGATGGTTAATCAGACCGTTGCAACCTATCTGGGTGCGGACTATTATCCGCACCCTTTTTGCGTTTTAGCAATAATGACTTGGTGATTATGGCTTCGAAATCTGTCCATTTATCTCATACGACTTCCTATCGTCGATCATGGTTTGATCGATGTTGGCAGCCAGGTATTGTCCTCACCGCACTGATATTCTCGATTCCTATCTTCACTATCGCTGGTTATATTTTTTTACCACCGGGCGATATTTGGCAGCACTTGGTTGACACTGTTCTGCTGACTTATTTAATCAACTCAACGTTACTCATGGTTGGCGTTGGATTGGGCACATTATTAATAGGTGTGAGCTGCGCCTGGTTGACCAGTCTGTGTGAATTTCCAGGCAAAAAACTTTTTGTCTGGTCCTTGTTACTGCCGCTCGCAATGCCTGCCTATATTATTGCGTACACTTATACTGGTATGTTTGATTTTGCTGGGCCGGTGCAAACAACGATACGTGACTTAACGGGTTGGGGGTACGGTGATTATTACTTTCCCGAGGTTCGTTCAATTGGTGGCGCTATTATTATGTTTTCGATGGTACTCTATCCCTATGTTTACTTGATGGCTAGGGCTGCCTTTTTGGAACAATCAGTTTGTGTGATTGAGGTGAGCCGGACGCTTGGTTGCAATGCTTGGATGAGCTTCTATCGAGTGGCATTGCCGTTGGCGCGGCCGGCTATTGTTGCAGGCTTATCGTTGGCATTGATGGAAACTCTGGCTGACTACGGTACGGTGTCTTACTTTGGTTTAGGTGTGTTCACAACAGGTATTTTTAAAGCTTGGTTTGGCCTTGGTGATAGTGGTGCAGCTGCCAAACTTGCGGCCATTTTATTGTTATTTGTATTTACTCTGGTGATTATCGAAAGAGCGTCACGTAAACGATCGAAGTACCACCATACAACCAATCGTTATAGCCAGTTACCCCAATATAAGTTGACTGGATTTAAAGCATTGATGGCCTGCCTTGCTTGTTTAATGCCATTACTTTTTGGTTTTTTAGTGCCCGCTTTTCAGTTGAGCCTGTGGATGCTTGATACCTATTCTGAAATGGTCGACGCCTCGTTTGTTGAATTAACTATTAATACCGTAGCGCTTGGTTTAAGTGCTGCGGTGTTGGCCGTTGTACTCGCGTTATTTCTCGCTTATGGTAGGCGTATGATCGCTAGTAAGGTGGTTGTTTCATCAATCCGCATTGTCGCAACAGGTTATGCAATTCCAGGCACCGTAGTGGCTGTCGGCGTGATGATTCCATTTGCTTGGTTCGACAATGCACTTGATAGCTTTATGCGTCAGCAGTTTGATATTTCTAGCGGGTTGCTGCTGAGCGGTAGTTTGTTTGCCGTCATGTTTGCTTATCAAGTCCGATTCCTTGCGATTTCAATACAAGCTGTCGAATCTGGGCTTGGTAAGATACGGCCATCGATGGATGAAGCTGCTCGATCACTCGGGTATAAGCCAACCGATGTTTTATTAAAAATTCACCTGCCTCTGATGAAAGGATCTGTCTTGACTGCGCTATTAATTGTATTTGTTGACGTCATGAAAGAACTGCCCGCAACGCTCATATTACGCCCGTTTAACTTTAATACACTCGCCATACGCGCTTACGAGTTAGCCTCGGATGAACGTTTGGCGGACTCATCCAGTGCCGCACTAATGATAGTCGCTGTTGGATTGTTACCTGTTATTCTACTTAGTAAGAGTATTTCCAGCTCAAGGGTCGGGTCATGACGTCGCAACTCAAAATTAAAAATTTAGATGTTTTCTATGGTGATTACCAAGCACTGCATCAACTGTCGTTTACCCTTGAACCGGGTAAAATTGGCTGTATGCTGGGTCCAAGTGGGTGTGGAAAAACCACAGTTTTACGTGCCATCGCTGGGTTCGAAGCGGTAACGAGTGGCAGTATTTTAATTGATCGACGAGAAGTCAGTGCTGCGCGCTTTAGCCTTCCACCAGAGATGCGCAATATCGGCATGGTATTTCAAGACTTTGCGTTATTTCCGAACATGTCGGTGGCTGATAATATTCGCTTTGGATTGAGGCTATGGAAGCCCAAGGAGCAAAAAATCCGCGTCCAGGAATTGCTCGCGATGATTGGCATGCCGGCTTATGGTCAGGCCTTTCCTCACCAATTGTCGGGTGGTCAGCAGCAACGCATTGCTTTGGCTCGTGCGATGGCACCTAAACCCGGCATATTACTAATGGACGAACCCTTCTCAAGCATGGATGTTGAACTCCGCGAACAGTTGTGCCGTGAAGTCCGAGATATTCTCAATCAGGAAAATATTACAGCAATTTTGGTCACCCATGATCAATTCGAAGCCTTCGCTATGGCTGACGAAATATGTGTCATGAATGATGGAAAGATAGAGCAACAGGGCTCAGGGTATAATTTGTACCACCGACCGAAAAACCGCTTTGTTGCTGATTTTATCGGGCAGGGTGTGATTATTCCTGGCACGGTGAAAGAGGATAATAAAGTCCATACGGAGCTAGGTGTAATTGCGGGTAATGAGTTAGAGGACAGTCAACCAGGAGATGCTGTAGATGTACTCATCCGTCCGGACGATGTGATTCATGACGACAACTCTGCAGATACAGCCATTGTTGTTGATAAATCGTTTCGTGGATCTGAATTTCTTTATTATCTGCGCATGGATAGCGGTATTGAAGTATTATGCTTGGCGCCGAGTCACCATGATCACCCCATTAACGAGCGAATTGGTATTCAACTCAATGTCGATCATCTTGTTATATTTGATCGAAAACACACGATTGAAAATAAAATCTACTCAGAATAATAACGCAACGTAATACGGCTGAGTACCTCAATAGAGTGATACAAAATGTTAACTAAAATAATTGTCACTCTAGCCGTAATTGTCGGTTGTCTTTGGTTCGCATCATCGAAGCGCAATCAAGAGTTGCAACCGGTACAAAGAAAAATAGGCAAGAAAGAAAGTGAGAGAAAGCTGCTGCTGACTAGAAGTGCTTTTGCTTTTATGTTTTTGATGGTACTAGCGGCAGGTGTAATTGTGTTTTACGAATTACAGGACGATTATGAAACCGTCACCGTGCACGTTATTAATTCAGAAACGAATGCTCGAACAAGTTACCAAGCGCAGCGTCAGGATGTCACGCAAGATAGTTTTACAACGCTCGAAGGACGTCAGGTTTTTGTGGCAGACATCGAACGTGTAGAGATGGAATCAACCAAATAAAGACCACTCGAGCCAAGTTGCTTGAGTGGTTCTGATCATTAAATGTGTGCTTTTAAGGCAGCCAACACGGGTCCGAAATCAGACGTTTCAACACTCAGTAGCGAACCTTCTTTACGGTAATAGTCAACCAACGGTGCGGTTTGTTCCTCATAGACTTTAAGACGGTTGTCGATAGCTTGCTGAGTTTCGTCATCACGCTGAACAATATCTCCCCCACAAGCATCACAGGTACCGTCAACTATTGACGGTTTGAATTTGATGTTGAAGATTTCACCACATTGAGTGCAGGTTCTCCGAGTGGCTAGGCGTTCCATAATAGTGTCTCTTGGAATGATCAGCTCTAAAACGCAATCAACCTTTTCGCCCATTTTTTTGAGCAATACTTTTAAAGCATCTGCTTGCACAATTGTGCGTGGGAAACCATCCAGTAAATAACCTTGTTTGCAATCATCCTCAAGTAAACGTTGTTCCATGATGCCTATGATTACGTCATCAGTGACCAGGTTGCCAGAGGTCATCGCGGCTTCGACTTTTTTCCCAAGCTCGGTTCCTGCTACGACAGCACGGCGTAAGATATCGCCCGTCGAAATTTGAACTGAACCATCATACTTATTTAAGGCTTTTGCTATAGTGCCTTTGCCTGCCCCTGGTGGGCCTAGCAGTATTATGTTCATAAAGGTTCCTTAAATAACGTGGATAAAGAATATAGATAAATTATAGGGAGAGTATTGTCCGGTTTTCTAACTTAATGGCAAATTGAAAATGCTAATACTATGAATTACTCTATTTTGAAGCGTAATTGAGTCTTGTGGTTGCTCTATCAATGGTGTGAACTCTATTTAATTATTAGTCGTTAGTTTACAAATTAAGCGTTAAACGATTTAAGTGTCAGAAAACTGAATCATTTTTTTAGCCATTATGATTGAGGATTAGTGATGATCCCTCATACTTACTGCCTTTATCATGCCCGTTTCGTCAGATCTGAATGGGTCAATACGATGAGAAAAGGGTTAAAGAGGTATTTTTTATATGCAGGCTATCGTTATAGCCTGTTGAATTCAGGCCAAATATATCGCACCTTAGTCCTATTCGGGCGTTACTTAGCCAGAGTCATTCACCACTAATGGTGATGAACAGCTGTCGAAGGTGAGGGTGTGTTCGATGCTCCCAGAGATATATTCCTTGCCAGGTACCAAGAGCCAACTTGCCAGCTGTTATTGGAATAGTGATGTCAGTCTGCGTCAATACCGAACGTATATGGGCAGCCATATCATCTGGTCCTTCCTGGTCATGTAAATAGACGGGATCGCCGTCTAAAACAAGCGTGGTAATAAAATTTTCAAGGTCTCGTCTGACGTCGCTATCGGCATTTTCGGTTACCATTAACGAAGCGCTAGTGTGTTGAACGAAAGTATGGCAAAGGCCGTCCTTAACACCTGATTGACGAATGAACTGGTTGATCTTAGTAGTGAGTTCTTCAGTCGAGCGCCCGCGGGTTTGAATGTTTAAGGGATATTGTTTGATCAAGTAATCTACACTGTTAGTTGAAGTTTCGGAGAAATGATCGACAGTTTGTTTGCCGATTTGTTAGCGTTGATTTCAGGTGTCAATATTGTTGGTGCAAGTTGGCCGTCATCCTTCTCAAGATAATCGAGGGTAAAGTGCAGGCCTCGACTTTCTTTACGTGCTAGAGCGGAGCGAATAATGAGCTCGGCGACGACGACTAGGTTACGTAATTCAAGTAAATCAGCTGATACCTTGTAGTTACCATAGTATTCGTTAATTTCTCGTTTTAACAATTGGGTTCGATTAAGAGCGCGTTCAAGCCGCTTGTTAGTGCGTACAATACCGACGTAATCCCACATAAACCGACGTAATTCATCCCAGTTATGCGCTACGACAATATCTTCATCCGAGTCGGTTACCTGAGATTCATCCCAATGGGGCAGTTGAGGTTGCTTGAAATTAGCCGACAAGTTTTCGCTAATGTGCGCAGCGGTTGAGCGAGCATATACCAAGCATTCAAGCAGTGAGTTACTGGCGAGACGATTTGCGCCATGCAGCCCAGTGTATGAGGCTTCACCGGCAGCATAAAGGTTCTTCACATTAGTTTGGCCATCTTGATCGATCATGATGCCGCCACAAGTGTAGTGTGCTGCCGGCACTATTGGAATGAGGTCTTTGGTGATATCAATATCAAATTCTTTACATCGTTGGTATATAGTTGGGAAGTGAGACTTAATAAAAGCACGGTTCTTGTGGCTGATATCAAGATAAACACAGTCAATGCCTAAACGTTTCATTTCATGATCGATTGCGCGTGCAACAATATCTCTGGGTGCCAACTCTGCACGATCGTCAAAGCGATGCATAAATCGTTCACCGTTTGGAAGTCTCAAAAGTCCACCTTCGCCACGAATGGCTTCAGTGATCAAAAACGACTTAGCTTCAGGGTGATAAAGGCAGGTAGGGTGAAACTGAATAAACTCCATATTGGCGACTTGACAGCCAGCGCGCCAAGCCATTGCGATGCCGTCACCCGTCGAGCCGTCGGGGTTGCTAGTATATAAGTAAACCTTGCTCGCGCCACCGGTTGCTAGGATGACCTTTTGCGCGGCAAAAACATTCACATGCTGATCATCAAGATTAAGTGCGTATAGTCCATTGCACTTGTTGTCATCACAAATCAGATCGATAGCGACATGGTGGTTAAATATTTTGATGTTGGATTGTTCTAACACATGAGCTTGAAGTGTTTGTTGAAGCGCTTTGCCTGTTGTATCTGATGCATGAACAACGCGGCGTTTACTATGACCACCCTCTTGTGTCAGGTGATACCCGCTTGAGCTGGCTTCTTGATTTTCTCGAGTAAATGGTAACCCTAAATCACTCAACCATTGTATACATTGTTCGCCAGCAGCAGTTGTAAACTCGACAGCAGCTTCATTACACAGTCCGGCACCTGCGACTAAAGTGTCTGAAGTATGTTCTGCTACGCTATCATCAGCGTCAAGCACTGCGGATATGCCACCCTGAGCCCAATAACTGGCGTAGTGTTCCAAACTATTCTTAGCTAAAACGGCAACTGATGTCGTCTTTGGTAAATGTAACGCGGCGGAAAGTCCGGCAGCGCCTGACCCAACGATGACAACATCGAACTTGAACTGCTTACTCATTACATTACCTATGGTTCTGGTTGGATTGAGATGGCATATGGCTAAATCGTAAACTTCTCACATACAACGGTTTAAGTTTCTCTTGTGATGGATATACATAAGACCATAAAATTAAAAAGCAAGATCAACCTGAAATGAGCCATTATATAAAGACGAATAGTCCTTTTTTGAGTTAATACTATGCTCATTTTCAATCTTTTTACTGTTTTCGACCCTATTATAGAGTGTCAGTCTCAAATGCTAGAAATAGACAAAAAGACTCTGTTACGGATTAGTAAAAAACACTACACTATGGGTATTAAAGTTTACAATTCAATCCAGTCAAGAATTGGCTCGTCGAAATTTTCTGCTAATATTAGCCAATAAATGAAAGGATTATCAATGGGTACAAATCTGCTCGATGCAGAACTAGTCAAGCGTACGCAAGAAGGTGATTCGAAAGCCTTTGATATTTTAGTGCAAAAATACCAGCATAAAGTCATTAATTTGGTTGGAAGATTTGTGAATGATCATTCTGAATGCCAAGATATCGCACAAGATACTTTTGTTAAGGCTTATCGCGCAATTGGTAACTTTCGTGGAGACAGCCAGTTTTATACTTGGCTTTATCGTATCGCTGCCAATACAGCCAAAAACTATTTAGCATCAAGATCACGAAAATCGCCGTCTTATACCGTTGAAGTGGAAGATGCTGAGCATTTTGAAGGTGATTCAGGCTTAAAAGAATACACCACACCTGAAAATTTAATGCTAACGGAAGAGATTAAGCAAACTGTTTTTAAAGCTATTGAAGCATTGCCTGAAGACTTGAAATCAGCCATTACCTTGAGGGAAATCGAAGGTTTAAGTTATGAAGAAATTGCGGCTGTAATGGATTGTCCAATTGGTACGGTTAGGTCTAGAATATTTCGCGCACGAGATGCAATTGATAAGGAACTAAGGCCGCTATTAGAGTGACTAAGTAGCCAATTAAAATAGAAACAATTTGTAAAGAGAATTTTATGAATAATGAGAAACAAAAACTGTCTAATTTGCTTGATGAGTATTCATCCGAAGATACCGACCAACAGTCATTAGATGATTTATTAGGCGATGTTAATCAACAATATTGTATAAAGCGTTATCAGATGATTGGCCAAGTGATGCGTCACGAGCTGGCTGATCAAATCGATACTGAATTTAGCGAAAATGTAATGAGAAAAATTCGTGTTATCAAAACAGATGGTAAGACGATGGTTAGCCAGCAGGCTGTTAATCAAAATAAAGTAAAGACAATTTGGCACTGGGGGTTCCTAAAACCTATTGCTGGTATGGCAGTAGCGGCGTCTGTTGCGATTGTTTCGATTACACTTTGGCAGTCGGTGTCGGTCACAACAGGTTCTTCAGTCTCGGGTGAATCAATTGTTAGTGCCGAACAGAAAAAAATCGATTTGCTTGTGAAGCAACCGATTCAAGCGGCTGTTCCAGCATCAGCCATGCTCGGCAATGCTAGTACAAATTCTAATAGTAATAGCGGTATGCATTGGAAAGTAATTAGTGACGCGCCCGCATTAGAGCGAAAGTTAAATGCTTATCTAATTAACCACACAGAATATTCTAAATCCATACAAGGATTTATTCCCCAGGCGCGAGTTGCCGGATATGGTTCTGAAAAGTAGTTTAGATATATCAATATATGTTTGGTCGCACATTGAGTTAAATGGCAATTAATTGAAAATTAAATATACCTCTCTAATCCCTTTCTTGATTTTGTTGGTTGTAACCTCAACGGCAAACGCAATGCCTGCCATGGACTGGGTTCAGAAAATGTCTGAGTCGATGCGAAATTTAAGCTATCAAGGAAACTTTGTATATATGCACGAGAACCAACTCGAAAGCATGTCGATTCTTCATCTCAAAGATGAATATGGTGAAAAAGAGCGATTACTCTCTTTAAACGGTGAGGCCCGTGAAGTTATTCGCGACAATAAAAATCTCACCTGTATTTGGCCATCAAGCCGAACTGTGGTCATCGATTACTCCAAACAGAACCGCTTTTCACCTTTATTCATCCCCGATGATATCGCTAATATTATTTTGTTTTACGATCTATTATTGGCAGGTAAGGACAGGGTCGCTGGACATAATGCTATTGTGATTCATATCTCTCCAAAAGATCAGCTCAGGTATGGTATTAAATTGTGGATAGCTGAAGAGAGCGGGTTATTAGTTAAATCAAGTTTGATTAACGAGCTTGGTGAGCCAGTAGAGCAGGTTATGTTTACCAATCTTGAAATACTGCCAGTTAATCATGAGTTAACACTCGATATTATGCCAGAACTTGATGAAAGCTTTACTATGATTCGTTATCACCAAGGCGAACCCTCCGAAGAGTCTTCGTCTGATATAACTTGGCATTTAAAAGAAATGCCAGGGGGGTTCCGACAAGAATCAATGTTAAAACGAAAAGTATCAGAAACCGGTTTATATGCACATCAAATGGTATTCACTGATGGGTTAGCTTCGCTTTCGGTATTTATTGAAAAGCAATCAATGCAGAAACATTGGGGTAATACCTCCATGGGTGCGGTCAATGCTTTTATACGTATTGTTGATGGTTATTCAATAACAGCCATTGGAGAAGTACCTGCGGTTACCGTTCAAACAGTGGCGGAATCAGTTTTTTATCAAGAGCCTGATAAATAGTATTTATGCTGTTTCGATTTAATTATTTTAGGACATCTCTAAAAAATTATGCTTTCTGCAGTTACTGTTTCACAAGCTTTCGCTTCTGCAGAATCAGGCTGTTACGCATTTTATACACAGATTCTTTACTCGAACGTACCCTTAAATACATGACGGCTCTTGGGAGCTTTTTCTTTGCTACTCCACCTTTGGAGCGCCGAACCGCTGCATCCTTACAGTCAATTACGTGGTGGCTATTTGGGCTTTGTGGCTTTGCTCTGCGTGCCAGCTGTCGACTGTTGTCTCCACCGCGCTCCGGCTTCTTGAATTTATTGCCAAGTATGTTGGGTTCCTGCTTTTGGTCCAGGAGCAAAAAAATAGACACTAAAACAACATTCTTGTTAGAACCTCTACTAGGATGAGATTTATAAATGATTAAAGAACAAGCCACAGTCATTGGTCTCTTTGGTAATATTGCCGAAGTGCAAACGAAACGCCAAATTGCTTGTAGCCAATGTGAGGCTGGCCGTGGCTGCGGAATTGGGGCAATAGGTCGCTTGCTTGGAAAGCGCAGTAAACCGGTTAAGATTAAAGTCGACCAAGATTTAAAGCTAGGTGACCAAATAGAAATAGGTCTATCAGACAAGGCTTTCTTAAGGGCAGGTTTACTGATTTATGGCACGCCACTACTAGGTTTGTTCCTAGGTCTGATGTTGGCTGAGCTTATTAGTCCAAGCTCTGATTTGATCGCTTTTACGTTTTCCTTTATCGGATTGGTTCTGGGGCTAACTACCTCTGCTAGTGTTGCCAAAACCAATTTTGCTAATCAACTCAATCCTAAAATTTTAGCCGTTATGAATGAACTTGATGATTAAATCTTAGTCCAGAAAGCAAATGTTTAATAATGACTGTTTAACTAATCACGATTATGGGAATTCCTACCATGAAACTAAATAATATGTACCCCCTTGTTATGGCTTTTGCTTTGTCTTTAGCGCTGTCATTTTCCGTTCAGGCTGCGTTACCAGAATTTACCAAAATTGTCGAAAATTCGAAAAATTCGGTAGTCAACATTAGTACCACCACGAAGGCACCAGAGGTAAGCCCAAGCCAGGCCGTACCTATGCCGAATTTTCCGGAAGGCTCGCCGCTGGGTGAGCTATTTGAAAAGTTTTTCAATCCGGGTGAAGGCAGCGCACAGAGGCGTGACGCACAGTCTTTAGGCTCTGGTTTTATCATCTCTGATGATGGTTTCATTCTGACTAATCATCATGTTGTTGCCGGTGCTGATGAAGTTATTGTTCGACTCGCTAACCGAGATGAATATGTTGCGAGAATTGTTGGTTCTGATGAAGCATCAGATATAGCAGTATTAAAAGTAGAAGCGACCAACCTCGAAGTTTTAAAGTTAGGTAGTTCAGATGATTTAAAAGTAGGTGAATGGGTACTTGCGATTGGCTCACCTTTTGGATTTGACCATAGTGTAACCGCCGGTATTGTTAGCGCTAAAGGACGCAGCTTACCTAGCGATAACTATGTACCGTTTATCCAGACTGATGTTGCCATTAATCCTGGTAACTCTGGTGGTCCATTGTTTAATTTGGATGGAGAAGTCATTGGCATCAACTCTCAAATCTACAGTCGCACAGGCGGTTTTATGGGCTTATCTTTCGCGATTCCAATTGAGCTAGCACTTAACGTAGCCAATCAAATCAAAGACACCGGACAGGTTTCACGCGGTTGGTTGGGTGTATTAATTCAAGAAGTCACTAGAGAGCTAGCCGAGTCTTTTGGAATGAGCAATCCTCACGGTGCTCTGGTAGCAAAAGTTCTGGATTCTAGTCCTGCTGCAAAAGCTGGCTTACGAGTGGGTGATGTCATCATTCGCTTCAATGATGAAAAAGTAATTCGTTCGAGCAATCTACCCCCATTGGTTGGGCGGTCAATTGTTGGGGAAAATTCACAAGTGACTATCATTCGAAATAAAAAAGAAAAGCAAATTAAGGTGATGATTGCTGAACTACCGTCTTCAACTACTCAGGCTACCTATTCTCCCAAGGCCGAAGACAAGCAGTATGAAAACGTCGCCCTAGGCATGGGCGTTAAAGCCTTGTCAAAAGTGTTACAAAAGCAACTTGATATTTCTGCTGGCGTTCAAGTCATCGATATTAACCAAACGGGTGCTGCTCAGGATGCGGGTATTCAAACGGGTGATGTCATCACCATGATTGACAATCAAGCTGTCGCTTCACTGGAAGACTTTAATAAAATCACAAGTGGGTTGAAATTTGGGAAATCGGTAGCATTACTGGTTCAACGTGCTTCGGGTCCCGTGTTTTTGGCAATTAGACCAGAAGACTCCTAATTCTACTTCAATTTTTTTATCGTGAAAACTGTCACCTTTGCGATGCTATGCGTAAAGCACTGGTGATATTTAACCGCGATAATCAGCCATTAACTTGGCTCGAAACTGATATTGATCGTGATAAAAATTTAATAGAACTTTACGACAGTAAGGTCCCCGTTTTATGCTTAGCTGAGCCAGGCTTAGCTAAGCAAGAGCTTTGTTATTATTTCTTCGATGAGGTCGCTGTGCTAAAGGCGATCAATTAGAGTATTTCTGGCTTAGGTGATTTTAACGAGGGCAAAGACCTCCTCAATTTAGCTCTAGTACACCATGGTTTCATGCATTGCTCTAGCGATTGTATTCAAACAAGTATTAACTCGGTGTTACTTAACGCTCAAGAAAAACAACTTTGTTAAAGAATTCCTGAAACCTCAATTATAAATCACACTCTTGAACCGAGTTTTCAAAAGTGAATCAGCGTATTTGTCTTCATCTGCTGCTGTTTTCACCTTAATAGCTGTTGATTTTGGCTAGTTTGGCGTAGACTTTGCGCTTTTTTAGAGGCTTAGATTTTCATCTTGAAATATGCAGCCTTAATCATTTAACTTTATGGGAATAATTCATCAATGCGGATGAAAAACATACGTAATTTTTCAATCATTGCGCATATCGATCATGGTAAGTCGACGCTTGCCGATCGTTTCATTCAGATCTGTGGCGGCCTCAGTGAGCGAGAAATGGGAAGTCAGGTCCTCGATTCAATGGACTTGGAGCGAGAGCGTGGCATCACCATCAAGGCGCAATGTGTGTCACTCAAATATGACGCTAAGGATGGTGAAACCTACACCCTGAATTTTATTGACACTCCTGGCCATGTTGATTTTTCTTATGAAGTATCTAGGTCACTAGCCGCCTGTGAGGGCGCACTGCTGATAGTTGATGCCTCGCAGGGTGTTGAGGCTCAAACGGTCGCAAACTGTTACACCGCGATTGATCTCAACCTGGAAGTGATTCCGGTACTCAATAAAGTTGATTTACCTGCTGCTGAACCCGATCGAGTAAAACAGGAAATTGAAGACGTTATTGGTCTAGATGCTTCTGATGCCATTGAAATTAGCGCGAAAACAGGTATTGGCATTAATCTTTTGTTAGAACAGCTTATTGAGTTAATTCCACCTCCAGCAGGATCTGAGACGAATAAAACTCAGGCGCTCATTATCGACTCATGGTTTGATAGTTACGTTGGTGTTATTACCCTAGTACGGGTAGTCGAAGGCTGCATTAAGCCAAAACAAAAAATTCAAATGATGTCGACTGGGCGAGAATTTTTCGTCGAAAAAGTCGGTATATTCACCCCTAAAAGAAAAAATACAGACAGCTTACAGGCGGGTGATGTTGGCTTCATTATATCTGGCATCAAAGATATCGACTCGGCCAAGGTGGGTGATACGATAACGCTCAGTCAAAACCCTGCTGACAGCCCGCTGGCTGATTTTAAAGAAGTTCAGCCACGAGTATTTGCCGGATTGTTTCCGATTAGCTCAGATGACTATGAAGATTGCCGCGAAGCCCTTAAAAAATTGAAACTGAACGATGCTGCTTTGCACTTCGAACCCGAAACCTCGCAAGCGCTGGGTTTTGGTTTTCGTTGTGGCTTTCTGGGTATGTTACATATGGAAATCGTGCAGGAACGGCTGGAGCGCGAATATGATCTTGATTTAATTACGACGGCACCCACAGTCAACTATCAAATTGTGACGACTGCGGGTGATACGATCGAAATACACAATCCCGCCGACTTGCCGCCCATTAATCAAATTGATCATATTAAAGAACCTATTATTCAGGCGAATATTTTATTACCAGAGGCTTATATTGGTGCTGTTATTACCCTGTGTATGGAAAAGCGAGGTGTTCAAAAAGACATCCGCTATATGGGAAGCCAAGTGGCGTTAACGTTCGAGATCCCGTTAAGTGAGGTTGTGCTCGACTTCTTTGACCGATTAAAGTCAGTTAGTAGAGGTTACGCTTCATTTGACTACGAATTATTGCGATTCGATGAAGCGAATTTAGTTAGATTGGATGTATTAATCAATACTGAAAAAGTTGACGCACTGTCTTTAATTGTTCATCGCAGTAACGCAGATTATAGAGGCCGAGATCTGGCCGCGAAAATGAAAGAATTAATCCCGAGACAAATGTTTGACGTCGCAATTCAGTCGGCCATTGGATCAAATATCATAGCTCGAGCTAATGTTAAAGCTCTACGCAAAAACGTGACGGCTAAATGTTATGGTGGCGATGTTTCGCGTAAACGAAAGCTATTAGAAAAGCAAAAAGCAGGCAAAAAACGCATGAAGCAAGTCGGTAATGTAGAGATTCCACAAGATGCATTCCTGGCCGTGTTAAAAGTTGATAGCTAGTAGACCCGCCTAAAAGAACATGCCTAATAGAACACACCTAAAAGAGAAGGAGAGTAGATATTAATGTTTCATTATGATTTTGAGTTTTTTCTGTTACTAGCTTCAGTAGTCACAGGAATTGTTTGGCTTATCGATAGTTTGTTGTTCTCTTCAAAAAGAACCAAAGATTCGAATGGAAGGGCCTTTTCTGAGCCGCTCTTACTTGAGTATTCAAAATCATTTTTTCCGGTCTTGCTGGTTGTTTTAATTTTGCGAGGTTTCCTTTTCGAACCTTTTCGCATTCCATCTGGCTCAATGATGCCGACGCTGCTAGTCGGTGATTTTATTTTAGTTAATAAATTCAGTTATGGATTAAGGGTACCGGTTATCCAGACTAGACTGACCGATGGCAATAAACCCAAGCGAGGTGACGTTGCTGTATTTCGTTTCCCACGGGATGAATCGTTGGATTACATTAAACGGGTTATTGGTCTTCCGGGTGATCATATAGGCTATTACAACCGCCGTTTAAAGATAAATGGGGAGCCATTAGAAACGACACTTGACCGTCAGTATCAAGGTCTTGGTGAACTCAATAACATGATTGGAGGCAATGGCTGTGATAAAGTAGGCGCTGACTGTAAGGTTCTTATCGAAAAACAGAATAAGGTTGAGTATACGGTAATGAATAATTTACAGGTCAACCACAGTTCAGATGGAGAACTATTGGTGCCAGCAGGACATTATTTTGTCATGGGTGATAATCGAGATCACAGCAGTGACAGTCGTGTTTGGGGATTTGTTCCCGAAGAAAATTTGGTGGGTAAGGCTGTTATGATCTGGATGCATTGGGATTGGCGCAGCAATGGTAACGGGTTAGACATTTCTAGAATTGGAACGAGAATCTCCCAGTAGTTGTGCGAGATTGTCTTTTTAAGATTGTTTTTCAGACAGTATTATCATGGGAAGGCGAATGAAAAATTTAATTAGTTCAAAAAACAAACAAAAAGGTTTATCAAGCTTTGGTTGGATAGTCATAGTTGGATTGTTTGCACTATTGATTATCTCTGTCTTAAAAGTTTTTCCAATGTATTATGAAAATTACAAAGTAAAGGCTGTGTTGGAATCATTGCGGCTAGATAGTGACTTGGATCCGAAGTCAAAGCGCGCGATTTGGGAATCACTCAGCAAACGACTTTACATACAGGAAGCCCAAACAGTGCAGCGAGAGCATGTGAGTATGTCTCGAAAAGATGATAAAACAACCGTTACTATTGCTTATGAAACAAGAGATTCATACTTTGGTAACTTATTTATTGGTGCAAAATTTAGTGAATCGGTAGTAATTGAACGGTGAGCTTGAATCGACTTCAGTCGACATTAGACTATCGATTTAAACAGGAAGAATTGCTTAAACAAGCTCTCACCCATCGTAGTTTTTGTCGTGCTGCTAACAATGAGCGGCTTGAGTTTCTAGGTGATAGCGTACTGAGTTTGGTTATATCTCATCGTATTTATGAGCAACAGCCAAATGCTAGCGAAGGTGATCTGAGTCGCATTCGTGCATCGCTGGTGAATGAAGCCGCACTTGCTCGGGTAGCGCGTGACATCAATCTAGGCGATTATATATTTCTGGGTGGTGGTGAGCTCAAAAGTGGCGGTTTTCGTCGAGCATCAATATTGTCTGATACGATGGAAGCGGTTTTGGGCGCCATTTATCTGGATAGTGACTTTACACAGGTTCAAATAAATATTTTGCACTTATATCGCGAATATTTACAAAATTTACCAAATCAAGATAGTTTAAAAGACCCAAAGACACGGCTTCAGGAATACTTACAAAGTGAAAAAATTGATATCCCTGAGTATGTTGTAGTGAAAACTATTGGCAAATCTCATAATCAAACATTTACCTTAATTTGTCGTATTGATTCGTTGAATATTGAAACCAGTGGCATTGGATCTAGTCGTAAAAAAGCTGAGCAAGATGCCGCAGCAAAAGCCCTCAAAGTATTAAATAAATGAAGCAATCTTTTAAGACAGGTTACGTTGCATTAATTGGAAAGCCTAACACTGGCAAGTCCACCTTGATGAATGCCTTGATCGGCGAAAATTTGAGTATTACTGCACCGCGTCCTCAAACGACTCGGCATCAGATTCTTGGCATCAAGACAACTGAAAATTATCAAAGTATCTTTATCGATACACCTGGCATGCATGATGATAATCATAAGGCTATTCATCGTTACATGAACAGAGCCGCGACCAGTATGTTGCCCGATGCCGATCTTATTTGCGTATTGCTGGATATCAAACGTTTCAATGGTGATGACGAGAAAGTTCTCCAACGTGTGAGTCAATATAAGAACGTTATTATAATTCTTAATAAAATCGATTTACTGAGTAAGCAGGCTTGTTTGCCGGTCATGCAGAAGATAGCGGCGCTGATGCCAGATTGTGAAATTATCCCAATCTCAGCATTACAGAATGAGAATCTAGATAGGCTTGAGGAGCTAATGATTAGTTACTTGCCACAAGGTGTTCCTCAATTTCCGGCCGATCAGTTAACCGATAAATCAATGCGTTTTATTGCTTCTGAAATCATTCGTGAAAAGTTATTTCGGTTATTAACTCAAGAGTTACCTTATTCGATTACGGTGAGTATTGATCACTATAAAGTTGAGCCTGATATTACTCGAATATCATCGACTATATGGGTTGAACGTAAGTCACAAAAACCGATTGTAATCGGAAAAAATGGTAGCTTACTCAAGAAAATTGGGATTCAGGCACGTACCGATATTCAGCACCTTTTAGATGCCAAAGTTTATCTGCAACTGTGGGTGAAAATCCGTGAAGATTGGGCTGATGACGAGCGTTCATTAGCTGCATTTGGTTACACTGATGCTAACGAGAGTTTCTGATCAACCGGCCTACTTGTTACATAGACGTGACTGGCAAAATACTAGTTTAATACTCGACCTACTGACCTGCGATTTTGGTCGAGTGAGTGTGTTGGCCAAAGGTGGAAAAAATAGTCGCTCTAAAGCATTTTATCAACCATTCATTCGTTTATCGGTTAGCTGGACTGGGCGCCATGAGCTGAAAACCCTGATTGATATTGATGGTGTTAGTCTGCCGGTTACAGAGCAACAGTATTTGCCCTTGCTCTATATCAACGAGTTGATTAGTGTTTTCGTTCCAGTTCACGACCCTAATCTGGAACTGTTTCAATTGTATGAAAGGTTATTACAGAACATTGATCAAAAGGAAGCTGATTTAAGAGAATTTGAAAAAGAGTTGATGAATTTTCTCGGTTATTTACCTGATACCATGGTTGAGGCTAGAACGAGAATGCCAATTGACGCCCGTCAACACTATCAGTTTTTGGCAAGTGACGGTTTTGTTATGTGCAACGAAGCAAATAAAAATACCATCAATGGTGCCTCTATTATTGCTTGGAATGAAAAAAATTATGAAAGTCCTGCCGTCATGCAAATGGCCAAAGCTGTGATGCGTTGTATTATTGATTTCAATTTACATGGAAAAGAATTGAAATCTCGAATTGTTTATCGAAAAATTCAAAATTATTTTTAAAGTGTATCCCCACACTAGGTAAATAAGTTTAATTATTTCGAGTCAATCGTCAGGGCTGTTCTAGAGATATTTTTCGGGATTGTCTCTCGGCCTCGAAGCACTTACTGTTGGTTCATCATTACACGGGTGTAACTTATTAGAGCAATGCAGGAGCAATTGCTGAGCGATAAAACAGTCACGAGGAAATACGGCTACTTTTAGTGGCGCACTTAAAGGCTCTTCTATCATTAACTTCTATTATCCATCTCTTTTAGTAACTGCTGGGTTTCGTTTCGAATGTTGTCTAATTCTTCATTGACTTCCAATACGATAGCTTGCTGCTGGCTATTTGAACAGGTCGCTATTGACTTTTGCCACGATATAATTTGTTGTTTTAACCGGGGTAGGCTTGTATAGCAGGTAGTGCCATGAAGTTTGTGAAGTATTGCAGATAGCCTTTCCCTATCATTTTTTAATGCAGCAGATTTTAACTGTAGTTGTAAGATAGGTACGTCGCTAATTAAAATATTAAGAATCTTACGCAGGGTGATTTTGTTGTTTTGAGACAGCTTTAACGACTGTTCGAAATCAATTGAAAGCTTTGAGTCATGACTATTTTTGGGGAATTCTTGTTCTTGATTTTGTTCTGTTAGGCTATTACTGATGTGACCTGAGCCATCCAAGATACTGCGAAATTTTTCTTCATCAACGGGTTTGCTAAGATAATAATTGAAACCTAGTTTCAATAATCTTTGTGGCTCGTCATTAAGAATGTTCGCAGTCATCGCGACAATTGGTGTTTGGTCTAGCGGTTTTGCACTACGCATCATTTTAAGTAATTGTATACCATCAATCTCAGGCATTTGTATATCGAGAACAATGAGGTCGAAGGAGTCTCTTTGGTAAAGGGCCATTGCCTCGAGCGCCTTCTCCGCTTCAGAAACCTGGTGACCCCATAGGCCGATTAGCTCGCTGGCCAATTTAAGGTTTATTTGATTATCATCAACCAGCAAAACCTTTTTTGAGGTGACGGGTAAGGAGAATATTTGTGAAGCAGTGGCAATTGTAGTACTTTCATTTTTAGGCCTATTAAGTGCCTTTTTTAAATTATCACTGTTGATTGTAGTAGAAATAAAATCTAATTCTAAATTCAATTGCGGTCTAATCATCGTTTGGTCGTAATGCATGACGAGCATATGAGTCTGTTCCATAGAAATATTGGCCAAGATTTCATTCAAATTTAGGTTGAAATGACGCAAATCAATCGCTAAATAATCAATGTGTTTCAAGTTTTTTCGAATATTTGAATTGATTGATTCGGCACTATCAGACATAGATATTAACATTGACTCGGTGGCAATCTTTGCTCCGTCAAACAGCGACGTGATTTCTTGTAAACAATTGACCCTACTAGATAAAATAAGCGCCAATTTATTATTGCTATGATCTAAGAGATCAGTTTCAACAGGAGATGATGTCAATAAAAACGGTAGGCGTACTGAAAATTTGGTACCAATCCCTAGTTTGCTTTGCATTGATATCTCACCAGCCATTAATCTAATTAGATTTTTACTGATGACGAGCCCTAATCCTGTACCTGTAAAACGTCGGTTTGTCGACGTGTCAACTTGGCTAAATGCTTGAAATAGATTTTCCTGATCCTTTTTAGATATGCCTATACCGGTATCTTCAACGGTGATTAAAATAGTGACGTCGGACTCTGTCTGTTGTTCTACCGTCACTCTGACCATTACCTCGCCTTCATCAGTGAACTTGATTGCGTTGCCTATCAGGTTTAGTAGTACTTGTTTAAGTCTGAGCTTGTCACCCCAAACAAAACGAGGGGTATCGCTATAAATGATCAAAATAAGGTCAATGTTTTTTGACAATACATTTATAAAAAGAAGATCTCTGGCTTGTTGAATAGTTTCGTAGAGGTCGAAATTGTCATCGACTATCTGAAGTTTTCCCGATTCCATTTTAGAAAAATCTAGAATTTCACTGATGATATCAGTTAAGTCATTGGTCGATTTAAGGATGATATCTGCGTATCGCTGTTGGGTTGGGTTTAAGTCAGATTGGGACATCAAGTTAATGAAGCCTTTTATGCCATTGATAGGTGTTCTTATTTCATGACTCATATTAGTCAAAAAAATAGATTTTATTTTGTTGGCATTTTGAGCTTCATCTTTGGCGAATTTGAGTTCGCTATTTTTACCCTTAAAATCATCAATTACGTCGCTTAATTGTTTCGTGGCGAACAGAACCTTATCATTCAAATCGTTTCTATTGTTTAGTAACGCCTCAGTCATTTGATTAAATCCTTTCTGCAATTTACCAATTTCATTGCTTTCTAATGACTCAATAGGTTCACCAAGCTGACCATTCTCAACTTTTTTAATATGTTCTAGTAATTTGAATATAGGACGAGTAATTCCCCCGCTTATAATCGCACTAAGTATGAGGGCAATAAATAGAATTGAGATGAAAAAAAATATTGAACGATAGAGTATTTTTTCTTTTTCTTTTTCAAGTTGTTTACGAGAGATATTGAGGTGTACCCAACCAATTATTCGATTTTTTTCGTCGTAGTTGTGATCAGGCTTGAACACATCAGGGTCGTGAATACTTTGTGTGATAATGGGTAAACGATAGTAAAAATAATTGGCAGTTTTTTGGGGGTCGTATTCGATCGAAATCGATAATGCAATCGCCTCACTATTTTCGTCATATACCGATGCGAATATAACCGCATTTGTATTTATAGTTTTGTTAAGTAAGCGTTGAATTTGACCATAATTACCTGAAAGCATATTAAATTCAGATGCACCAGCGAGTTGTTTGGCAATAATTTGGCCTTTGCTTTGAAGAAGGTTGTATGCCTGGTCGACATTATTAGTGAAGTGGGTGTAGGTAAAGAAAACGTCAACTAACAATGCTGGAATCAGTGCGATGAGAAATATTTGATACTTGATACCCAGTTTTTTCATTGTGACAACTCGTTTAATCTGTCGGTTATTTTTTCTTCATTGGGTAGATTGATGCCGAGCGCACGAGCCACTCTGCTATTTACCTTGATTGAAAAATATTGTGCAAATTGGATGATTGGCTTGGTTTGCTGGCGCTTAACGATTAAATGTTTGATAACAGATGCTAGTTGCAAACCTATGTCTGAAGGTGATGAAAATATTGAGGCCAGTGCCCCGGCTTTAACATGTGAAGGTGAATAACTGACGATGGGTTTTCTACTGCGATATGATGTTAGCAAAATACCTTTGAGCGTATTACTATTATAGATATTGTCGTCGGGCAGTAATAAAAAAGCATTATTATTTTTCAACAGTTGCCTGACTGTTGTTAATAAATTGGTCTGTTTCTGAAATTCATATTGTTCAAGTTTGAAGTGAAATTTTTCGAGTATATCTTGCTGTTTATTGTTTAGCATTAATTTGTCTGAGCTAACGATACCGACCGAACTAGGCTGCAACATCAGAGCAGTGAAAGCTAGATATCGTGATAATGGTTGGTCGAGTAAAACTAGGCTGTGATGTTTAAGTTTGGCCTGATGTCGTTGCTTTTGATTTAATGTGAGATAAGCGCTGACTATATTTTTAGTGTCATATCTTCTAGCTATTTCAAGAGCAGCATCAATGCCAAGAGTAATAATGATGTCGCTGGCCTGTATTTTCTGGTGTTGGGTGTTAACGGTATCAGCGTTAATGACCGTTACTTGGAAAGCGTCACCTAATTCACGACTTAGACTTTGATTAGTTTGTTTAAAGTAAGAATTATCATTGCTCTGGATAACGCTAATTTGTACATTGGCTGCCGTGAGTGGCAGTAGTAGGCTCGGGACTACTAATAGCAATCCTAGTAAAAGTGGTTTATTAACGGGTGACTCTAAAAATAGTGATTTTTTCGTGGTCTGTTTTTTTGCCGCTCGGCAATAGCTCCTCCTGCAACGTTCTAATTTCTTACACCCCCGTAAAAAGGCACTAATAGAAAGCGCGATGTGGCGAAACAGGCTGGCATACATGTCACTCATGGCAATAAGTTTAAGGACACCGAGTAAACATCGAGTGGAGAATCTCAATGTACGTGAAGTACATGAGGATCGACCGAGCTGGCGCACCAGCACAGAGCTAATGTATATGGATGCTTGGTATATTGATTTTGCATGAACACAAAAATCAGTGAAGCTTGGATTACGGAAAAATTGCATTTTTAGATATGCCTTTATGTAAAAAGCCAGCCTCCTTGCTGAATTTTTCCTTATTCCCATTTTCGATTAAAACCCGCTACTAAGCCTTAAAAAAAAGATTTTTTCTGCAATGTTTTCTGGCCTGTAATCACTGTATTCTTCAAGTAAGTTTTGTCCAATAATCTCGATCTGTGTGTTACCTTCCTGAGAAATGGTGTAAGCGTAACGTAAGTCCAGCTTGTTGAATGCAGGCCGGACTGATGCGCCCTGTATCCATCGCACTTCGTCCAAATAATAATAAGATGTCGAAACATGATGTCTGTCACGTAAATGATAACGCATGTGCAGAAATCCTGTTTTCTCCGAAAAGGAAGCCGCATAGGTGGTTACATTCGATTCTACCTCAATCAGACTGAGGCCAGTCTGAAATGTCAGTCCGGTAATCGGATGGTAATCGAATGATAGTTCTACACCTGACACTTGGCTTTTGCCACTATTGATATAAGTTTGCACGGCCTGATTTATCCCCAAGGTGGCGTGGGGTACCTCGATTTTGGTATTGATGATCTGGTCAGAGATAGTATAAGTGAATAGTTTGATATCACTGCCTATGCTGGCATGACTCAGTTGACTGCGTAGCCCAATCTCGTAAGAAAGGATATTTTCAGGCTTGATGTTCGGATTACCTAGGTTAAGTAAAATATCGGCCTGAACCGGTCCAGCACCCGGCACGGTACCGCTAACGGTGGAAACCGAGTGAGCAGAAACCTCAAAGAAAAGTGGGTTTCGCTTTGCCTTCGAAATGACAAGGCGTAATGCATGCTCACTAGACATGTTTCGGATTATAGACAATCTGGGTGAATATTCGAGCTCAGTCAAGCTGGAGTTTTCTACCGATGTCCCAAAATCAAGCAGCCAGTTCTTGTTAATGCGCCACTCAACACCACCGAAAAATCGACCTGTGTTGACATAGTGAGGCTTGTTTTCCTTATCAAGTAAGGGTGACTGAATTCTGTCATGCCTAAATCCAGCACCATACACCAGTCGCAGGGCTGAAGAGAACTCTTCGGTTAGTATTACCTCAACATCAGTTCTGTCTGACTTTCTACTTTCGTCGATGAGTGCAACCGCATTAGGAACTGGACCCAAAGCAAATGGGAGTGAATTATATTGATCGGCCACCTCTTGCAAAGTATGCGTCAACTTTAAAATAGTATTGGTGGTATCGCCAACGGCCTCCCATTGCAAGTTGAAGTAAATATTGGTGGATTCCTGTTCTCGTATTCCATTCCCTACAGATTTGTGGCTACCTGTACCTGCCGTGCTGTCACTGCCACCCAACTGAAACGTCCAGAACTGATTATGGGCAGAAACCAGGTCAAGACGAAAGTTGGCAGTATTGATTTTTTTACTGTCGTGGACATTAATAAAGCCCTCATCGTTTCGGGTGCCAGCACTGAGACGCCAGTCTAAATCACCAACATGGTAACCGTGCCGGACATAAGCATCTTTAATGTTCGGGTTAGCATTGTCGCTGGCGGTGACTGAATAACGCGCGTCAATATCTTCGGCGGCGTCTCTGGTGATAATATTAATAGTAGCTAAAAAGGCGTTTGCACCGTAGGTTACTGCGTTTGGGCCACGAATTACTTCAATACGTTCGATATCTTCAATTAATAGCGGTAAGTTTGACCAAGGGATTCCACCAAATGAAGGGACAAATACTGATCGACCATCAATTAAAACCTGCATTTGACGTTCATATTGTCCACCATTGCCGTGGTAGCTGACGACAGGAGTATTACCATTTAAAAAGCCCACAATAAAGCCCGGTACCAGGCGAAATAGCTCCGATACGTCACGAACGCCAGAGGCTTCAATAGTGTCCCTATTAATAATACTGACTGTAGCAGGTGCTTCAAGTAGGGGTTTACTCATGCGTGAAGCGGTTAGTACGAGCGGTCCATCTTCAAAAAAATCTGAACCAGCAGAGGTATTTATGTTTGAACTCCATAATGGTGAAGAACAAATCAGCAAAAAAGCACAGTTAATAGTATTAAAATGACGAAAATACAAAAGGGATTACTCCGGACCTTCACAGTTAAAAGGAATGGTAAGCTATTTAGAAAAATAAAATGCCACTAACTCATTAGGGCGAACTATAAATTCAAATGACATTACTAACAAAATCGCGTAGCAAGCGATTCGTCATTCTAGTAAAATATCGTAGGTTATCATTTATCGATAAGTATCTCATCGCCCGGACTAGACACTTTTAATAATTATGTTTTTAGAAAACACTATAGGAAACACTCCACTCGTTACATTGCAGCGAATGTGTGATTCAAGCCGCAACCGAATATCTGTCAAATTGGAAGGCAATAATCCAGCAGGTTCAATTAAAGATAGGGCCGCTTACAGTATGATAAGGCGCGCAGAACTCCGCGGAGAAATTTCCCCTGGTGACACTCTGGTCGAGGCAACCAGTGGTAATACCGGCATTGCGTTGGCGATGGTCGCTGCCACTAAGGGCTATCATATGATCCTGATCACGCCAGACAACATGACCCGTGAGCGACACATTACAATGAGCGCTTACGGTGCCGAGATCATACTAGTAACTAAACAACAAGGCATGGTTGGGGCAAGAGATTTGGCGATCGAGATGCAAGCACAGGGCAAAGCCAAATTACTTGATCAGTTTGCTAATCCTGATAATCCGCTCGCCCATTTTGAGACAACTGCGCCAGAAATCTGGCAGCAAACCAATCAAACAATCACTCATTTTGTATGTTCAATGGGAACAACGGGTACCATTGTTGGGTGTTCGCGTTACTTCAAAAAAGTTGACCCATCAATTCAAATCATTGGTGTTCAACCAGAGGATGGTTCAGTAATTGTCGGTATTCGGCGCTGGCCTGAAGAATATGTTCCAAAAATTTACGATGCGACTCATGTTGATCGCATTATGGACATATCACAGAGTCAAGCTGAACAAACTGCACGTCAGTTGGCATCGCAAGAAGGTATTTTTTGTGGCGTGTCTTCAGGTGGTGGTGTTGCTGTTGCTCTGCAAGTTTTACAACAGCTTGAAACTGACAAAGTGACTAATGCTCATATTGTTGCCATTATTTGTGACCGTGGTGATCGTTATGTTTCATCGAATTTGTTTGAATAGGTCATTAGAATCAGCCATCCAATGCTTATTGATAAGAAGCCATTAATAACAACCCAATAATAATTTAGCTATGAACGTATTAACCTTTAAACTAAAAACGATTCCTGATATTGACGGTTGCCGCAAGCTATACGACTTGCATGGATTGTCAGATGATGATGTGGCGCAAGCTGTCTTTCATAAACGACGACAGGAAGCTAACACCGAACTATTACGTCATCACTTGCAAAAAGTAATTGGAGTGTCTGCGGTGCTGCGAACAGGCGATCAATTTAAAGTATGGTCGTTGGGTTCAGTCGATTCTAGTGAGGAGGATTTATTACAGCGCTTTTATAGCGGATTAGCGCGTTATACGCCCATGCTAGTGTCCTGGGGTGGTGCCGGTTTTGATTTGCCAATAACGCACTACCGCTCATTGTTATATCCAGTCAATGCAGAACAGTACTGGTCTGCAGGGCAGGGCGATAACAGCTTTCAAACTGATAATGTTTTCTGTAAATATCCCGACCGACACACTGATTTGATGGATCTCCTATCGGGGTTTCAAGTCAGTGCGAATGCACCCCTAAACGAAATGGCAACGCTTTGTGGTTTTCCTGGCGACACGGGTATAAGCACCAATGAACAAATATGGGAAAACTATCAAGCTGGCGGGATCGAAGACATTCGTCATGCCTGCGAAACAGAGGTACTGAATACCTATTTGGTATATCTTAATTTACAGCGCAATCGCGGCATAATTGACCTGGCCCAGTACGAAACTGAATGTCGAATGGTACGTGACAATCTTACTGCATCAGGTCAACCTCACTTAATTACATTCGAAAAAAGCTGGCTTGACCAGTAGAGCCTTACCAATGGAGAAAATATAGATGGCTGGTCGTAAACGCCGTAATCGGTTGCCCGAACCCACCACAGTTGTGATTGAAAGCATGTCACATGAAGGTCGTGGCATAGCTCACGTCGAGGGTAAAACCGTTTTTGTATTTGGTGCGTTGATTGGTGAAGAAGTTAAAATTCAGATCCGCAAATCGCATCGAACGTATGACGAAGCGATAACGCTAGAAGTCATCCAGGCTGCCGAATCTCGTATCGAGCCAAAATGTGCCGCTTTCAAAGTATGTGGTGGATGCAGCCTGCAACACATGAGTAGTGACGACCAGGTTGCATTCAAGCAACAATCATTGATCGATACCATGCAACACGCCGGCGTCACCATAGGTAATGTGATGCCAGCGTTACGTTCTAATCCTTGGGGATATCGAAAAAAAGCCCGTTTAGGTGTCAAGTTCGTGCGTAAGAAAGAGCGCCTGTTAGTTGGCTTTCGAGAAAGAAGTGCACCATTTTTAGCCGATATGGCGCAATGCGAAGTATTAATACCCGAAGTTGGACACCATCTAGATGATTTGTGCGCTTTAATAGACGGACTAGACGCAAAAGAAACCATCCCCCAAATCGAAGTAGCTGCCGATGGTGATCACATTGCACTGGTATTTCGTCATCTCGACGACTTGACAGAGCATGACCGTGCGGCTTTGACACTATTCGCCAAAAACACCGGCTTTTGGTTACAACTGCAATCAGCAGGGCCAGATAGTGTTGTTAATTTGTACCCAGAAAATCAGACTTTAAGCTTTGCACCTATGAAGGACGACGATATAAAAATTGGATTTAGTCCGGTCGATTTTATTCAAGTTAACACCGAAATCAATCAACAAATGGTTGCTCAGGCTCTGCATCATCTGGACTTAAAACCAACCGATCATGTACTCGACTTATTTTGTGGATTAGGCAACTTCACATTACCAATGGCTCGCCGCTGCGGGCAGGTTACGGGTGTCGAAGGTGATGAAGCAATGGTAGGCCGTGCCAGACAAAGTGCAACTGATAACAAAATTGAAAATACCGAATACTTCGCGACCGACCTCACTCAACCGGATGAGGATGCGAGCTGGATGCGCGCTAAGTTTGATAAAATACTTATCGACCCACCTCGATCAGGTGCAATGGAAATAGCTGAAATTATCAAACGATTCAAAGCACAAAAAATAGTGTATGTGTCCTGTCAGCCCTCTAGCCTAGTTCGTGATAGCAAAATTATTTGCAGTCATGGTTACAAGCTTGAGCATCTAGGAATTATGGATATGTTCCCGCAAACAGCCCACGTAGAATCGATGGCTGTCTTTAGCAAATAGCCAAATTAGTACTCAACCACGAAAGCATATCAGGAGAAGACGTGAAAATAGTCAGCGCAATAATAAAGCCATTCAAACTTGACGATGTTCGAGCCGCTCTATCAGACATAGGTATTAACGGCCTAACCGTCTCCGAAGTGAAAGGCTTTGGCCGCCAGAAAGGGCATACCGAGCTCTACCGAGGTGCTGAATACGTTGTCGATTACATTCCAAAAATGAAGCTGGATATTGCAGTCGATGATGACGAGGTTGAACGCGTCATTGACACCATTGTGGACTCCGCCCAAACAGGAAAAATTGGTGATGGGAAAATATTTGTGACTAATTTGGAAAATGTGGTGCGCATAAGGACAAGTGAGTCCGGGCCGACAGCGTTGTAGTCTGACAGAGCTCACTTTTTTAATAAGTGCCTATCCAGACGTCCCCAGTGGGTGCCGGGGGATGTGAGATTTTTGTCTGTTTTTAGTGCTATCGACTTACAGGCTTTCTTTTCGACCTAGATTTAGATAAGTTAATTTTTTTACAATCCCCGATTATCGTCCTGATCGGATAGTTCTTCTGCAGCATCGAGTTGTTCTAGCTCATCGTTGGCAACTGCTTCGGCGTAATCGACTGCGTCGGGAGCATTGTATTCGGCAATTGGCGTACCAATCGAACCATAGGCAATGAAAGCAGACTGGTCTTTCACATCCAGACCGGCGCGGGATTGAATCCGAATCATTGTAAAAAGTAGTATCAGGACAAATATAGTGGCAATCCCCCAGAAGAAAAATGTCACGTTATAGAAATCCATGAAGAAGGCGACGATAATTGGCCCCGTACTTAAACCGATGCCCGATACCATCACCAGGCTACCGCTGGCCCCCACGATTTGACCCGGTTCGAGCCGGTCGTTAGCGTATGCGATACAAATTGAATACATTGGCATAGCCGCACCACCGAGTAGCAGTATGCTAGCAAAAAACGCAGGACTACCCTTTGGTAACACGATTGCGATCATGCAGGCGGCAATCGCGATGATTGAAATAACTGACATAACGAGGCGGCGGTTCACTCGATCTGAAATGTAACCAATGGGCCATTGTGTAATTAGGCCGCCTACCAGGAAACAGGCCATAAATATTGAAATTGATTTAACATCGCCTAATACAGTACTAGCGTAGATAGCGCCCATTCCAAAAAAAGTGCCGTGGGCCATTCCGGTCAACCCATTACCGATAACCGCCAAAGGCGACGCTTTATACAGCTCGATCAACGACATGGTTTGGGAGTAACCGAAAGTGGGTGCAGGTTTAGCCGTTAGTAACATCGGAATCAGGCCAAAGGAAATAATGACCGAAGTAAGAATGAATAGATCAATCGAACTGGGCTCTGCTAAATTGAGCAAAAATTGACCTGATCCCATTCCCGCTGTCGTTAGAACCATGTAAACCGACAAAACCTTGCCACGCGTTTCGTTACTGGCACGATCGTTCAACCAGCTTTCGGTGACGACATAGATTCCGGCAAAACAGATGCCAGTAACAATTCGCATTAATGTCCAGCCTAGCGGCGTGATATAGACTCCGTGCAACAGGATAGAAATTGAGGCAAGCGAAGCCAGAGCCGAAAAAACTCGAATATGCCCAACCCGTTGAACCAGATATGGCGCCAGAAATGAACCGATGAAAATGCCAATGAAATAACCCGACATCATGATGCCAGTGGTAAAAGTTGAGAACCCTTCTACACCTGCGCGGACACCGAGCAAGGTCCCTTGCAGCCCATTGGCTAGCATCAGGCATGCAATACCGAGCAAAATAGCCCACGATGCCGACAGATCTTTCCACATAAAATTAACTCAATTGAGTGTAGTTGGTTAAAACAGATTATTTGAACTAGACCGTTTGAAACTGGCTATTTCACAGTCTGTGTCGATCATTCTAAGCGCGCGGATATTAATAGTGTTTTTGTCATTTAACAGTTTTAAATGCGACGCATCAAAGTGGATTAAACGTCAGTTGGGCCTTATTGATACTTGGACTTAACTAAAGGAGGTTCATATTAAACCAAGTTCATATTAAATCAGGGTATGCCATTTCAGTTGCTTGCTGCTCCAAATCCAAAATAGAGTGATATTGACTTAGTTCAACATCAATAAACTCAACCAGCCGCAGACATTGCCGATGTTGATCAGGTAATAGAGCTAGTGCTTTATTGAGCATTAAAGTGAGTCGCTTGGGGTCAGTTTTTTTCAGTCTTGAATTTGGCATAACAAACGGTAATCCACAAGTTTTTACGCTATAGCCAATCGCTTTTACTTGGACTGCAAGCTCCGGCCAGGCATCTGCAATAAGCGCAAGGCTAACGCTGTCGATAGCAGCGATATCGGCTCGACCTTCACTCACCTCGATCAAACTTTGCCTATGTGAACCGGATTCGATCAAGCGAGTAAAAAAGGGTTTCCCCTTTCCTTTTTTGTGGGCCAGCGGTGCCAGTGCATGACGAAACACATTCATACCGCTATTTGAATCTCGACCATTGAATGCAGCAACCCCTTGATAACTATCGTAAAGTGATTGGATTTCACTATTGATTGAGGCGATAAATATGCTGGAGTAATACCTGACATCGTTGCCAGCAGCATCAGTATCAATATTTATATCAGCATTTACATTAAAGATGGGCACGCAGATTGGACTCAGTAAATCTTGTAGGCTTTTCATCAGTGGATAGCCGCAGGTATGACCCATAAATAGATAATCATCGCGCAACGTTGTCGCATCCGTATCGAAGCGTAGCGTAGGGTCCAGAATGTCACCGATATCGTTATTGTCTTGGGCCAAACTGTAAAACAGATCAAACAGTACCCGCCACGCTAGTTTTAAATCATCGGTAAAGGCATACATGCCACAGCTGATGAATGGAGGCGTTGCACGTCGAAGATCGTTAGTTGATGTCATCAGCTGGTGAGTTTTCCGGTTAGAGGTTGTCGTTTAGAGCAGACAATTTATCGCATCGAAGCCTTTTAAAGCAAGCGTGAGAAAATGTTGTGTTAAATCAACAGTGCGGTTTATAAAAAACAACAATTACCATATAGACCGTTTGATGCTAAATGCAATATTATCTCAGCAACTAAGCATCTGGTTTT
>CAWVZP010000004.1:0-46976 GCA_963934675.1 uncultured Gammaproteobacteria bacterium
GCAACCATTAGAACGCCATCCAACTCAACTGCAGAGCCTTCTTCACCTTCTAGCTTTTCGACGCGCAGGGTTTCACCCTTGGTGACACGGTACTGTTTTCCACCTGTGGCGATGACAGCGTACATTAGACTTACTCCGAAGCGATACTTAAAAAAGGTGACAGATTCTAGCTTTTGAAGGCTAGTAGGTCAATTGCTTTATCACTATAAAAGTAATTATTTGAAATGCTAAGTCGATCTAAGACATACATTATTTATTTTGGCGGCGAGTCCACAGGTTTATTTGTCGGTTAACCAGCAATGCTATAACTAAAAACATCGTTGCGCTTAATACTATAGAAGGCCCTGTCTGCCAATCGAGCTGAAACGAACTAACAATGCCGCCTGCCAGCGACAAAACACCAAAAACCGCACTCATCAGAACCATCTGTTCAGGGTTTCGACTGAGTAAGCGTGCGCTAGTGGTCGGAATGACCAACATAGCTGCGATTAACAAAACGCCCATTACTTTCATCAACACAGCTACTAATAACGCGATCATCAAATACATCAGAAACTGCTCTTTTCTGACCGAAATACCCTCAGCCTGCGCAATCTCTCGGCTGACCGATAATGCCACGAATGGCCGCCAGTGCCGAATCAATAGAAATAACAAGATTAACGTGGTAACCAATATCATCAACAAGTCCAAGCGGGTGGTCGATAGTAAGTTACCAAAAAGTATTGCCTCTAGACTGACAGAATTTGGCGGTAGCGCGCCAAGCAGGATCAAGCCCCCTGCCAATCCTGTATGAGAGATAATTGCCAGGGTTGTTTCCGATAACGCATTATTAAAGTTAGCCACCTGACTCAACGAAAATACGATCAAAATTACCACAGCCAACACGCCGAACATTGGGTTTACCTCCAATAGCAAGCCGATACCAACGCCCAAAACAGCAGCGTGACCCAGCGTATCACTCAAAAAAGCCAATCGCTGCCACACCATCAAACAGCCCATCGGCGCAGCGATGCTCACCATCATTAATCCGGCAAGAATACTGCGAACTAAAAAGTCATCTAACAAGCCTGTCATAGTGACCTGTCATGCAGACATGCCTCGCCTGAATGACCTTCCCTTGGCCGGCCAGAAACATCGTGAACATGATCGTGACGGTGTGCATAAACCGCAATCGTATCTGCCGCTCGATCACCAAAAAGGGCCAGATACTCGGGATGCTGGCTTACTGACTCGGGCAAACCGGAGCAACACAAGTGCTGATTCAGGCATAAAACCTGATCAGTTTTTGACATTACTAAGTGCAAGTCATGCGAAACAAGCAAGACGGCACACTGCAAACGATTACGGAATTCACTTATAAGTTCGTACATTTTAATTTCGCCCGTAACGTCGACACCTGCGGTCGGTTCATCCAGCACGATTAAGTCAGGATCACCTAACGTAGTGCGGGCCAACAATACACGCTTAAGCTCACCCTCCGAAAGAGACGTAACTTGCCGATTTTTTAGATAAGCAACGCTTGTTTGTGCCAATGCTTCATCGACTTCGGCTTCTTTCACTCGCTGGGTTAGTTGCATCAGGCGCTGCACACTCAACGGCATAAGTGTATTGACATAAACCTTTTGCGGCAGGTAGCCAATTTTCAATGATGGGGATCGCTCAATCGTTCCAGTATAACTTTCGATCAAACCATTGACGATACTGGTTAGCGTCGATTTACCCGCACCATTTGGACCTATGATTGTCGTGATTTGCCCACGATACAGCTCAAAACTGACTTTATCGAGTATTTTCTTGCCGCTGGCCGAGTAGCTTATATCGCTAGCTCGCAGTAATCGTTCAGGTGTCATTGTCGCTACCGGTCATTTTACTGCAGCCCTTACAAACACCCGTAATTTCAACCACAGAACGATCTACCTTGAACCCAAGGCTCTCCGCCTCAGTCAATAAACTCGAGTCAGGATTATCCAGTTCAGCGACTTTCTCACAACCGCTACAAATTAAAAACTGGGCCGCGTATTGATGCCCAGGATGATCACAGCTAATAAAAGCATTTTTACTTTCGATTCGGTGCACCAACCCTTCGGCGAGTAAAAACTCTAAAGCACGATAAACAATGGGAGGGGCAATCGACTGACTTTTTTTGACAGCCTCATCGTTAAACTGTTGATTCAAACAGCCCAATATTTCGTAAGCGCCCATCGGCTGATGCGATTGCGTTAACAGGGTTAAAATCTGCAATCGGCGGGGAGTCAGTTTAACGCGACGGTTTTCACATAGCGCTTTCGCTTGACTCATTAACTGATTTTGGCACTGACTATGGTCGTGTTGCTCAAATGCAATGCATTGTTGTGTATTGTCTTTATCCATAATGTTATATTATAACGATTTTAACTTTGTCACCATCTCTAATTACTTTTATAAATTATGCGCACTTTGATTATCTTATTCTGCTTATTGCCTATTTCAGCAGTAGCCAATATTAACGTTGTCACCTCGATTGAACCAATATACCAAATCACCAGCGCCATCATGCAGGGCGTCGATCAGCCTAAACTCCTGATTAAACGACAAGTGTCTGCGCATCACTTTTCATTTAGACCGTCTCATTTTACTTTAATCAAAAATGCCGACCTGATGATTTGGATTAGTCGTGACTTCGAGAGCGGTTTGCAACGCCTATCCGATATTTTGAGCCAGGATACTCGGCGGCTTGAATTGATCAAAGCGCTAAACCTGCAAAATCAAAATGGGCATATCTGGTATTCACCCATCCTGCTTCCAATGATTGCTGATAAAATCTTAATCGCTCTAAAAGATCTCGATCCAACTAATGCGGATCTTTACCAAAGTAATACCGACCAACTGATCGCCTCAATACGGGAATGGGCCAACCTAACCAGATCCAGCATTAATAAAGCAGCACCGCGCTATATTCTTGATCATGACTTTTTGAGTCACTTTGAGAAAGGTATGGGGATCGAAGCAACCAGTGTACTTCACGATAGCCACGACCAGCAAAGTGGTATACAGGCGTTAAGAGAAATTAAGACTGCTTTGCGCGAATTACCGGTTAAATGCTTGTTGATCAACGAACCATCTGCGTCAAAAATAGCCAAAAATTTATCCAACGAATTTAATCTTGAAATCCACAACATCAGCTTACTAAGTGACAATCATCAACCAAGCCTGATCGAAAGCCTCAACAGGCTCAGTGCAATCATGCAGCATTGTCACTAAAGTAAAAATCCCCACCTATATTTGCACCTTTGGGATATAATAGCGCTTTAAGAAATCAACTAAAGCGCATTTGACTTGACGATCATGACCAAAGCTGACTTGACTGAAAGCGACATTAATACTTATACCATCGACCAACTGAATGATTTAACCAAGACCGACATGACACGTGTTAATCAGGTAATAGTTGATCATTTGGCATCGCCCGTTGTACTGATCAATCAACTCAGCCAGCACATTATCCATAGTGGCGGCAAACGGTTGCGTCCAATGCTGGTTGTACTTAGTGCTAAAGCTTGCGATTATCAAGGTGATCAAGATGCCTTGCTTGCTGCAGTTGTCGAATTCATTCATACCGCGACACTATTGCACGACGACGTAGTGGACGATTCGGATCTGCGACGCGGACAGGAAACCGCCAGTAGTATCTGGGGTAACGAGGCAGCCGTACTAGTTGGCGATTATCTTTACTCACGTGCCTTTCAGATGATGGTCAAGGCTCAATCGATGCGCATGATGGATTTACTCGCAAATGCGACGAATACCATTGCTCAGGGTGAGGTATTACAGTTATTGAATATTAATGACGCTAATACCAGCGAAGAAAGATATTTAGAAGTTATCTATGGAAAAACGGCGTGTTTGTTTGAGGCAGCCGCCCAAATTGGCGCCATCCTAAACAGTTCAGACGAACAAACTGAACAGGCACTAAAAAGTTATGGCAAACATCTTGGGATGGCATTTCAACTGATTGACGATGCGTTGGATTACACTGCAAACCCCAATGAACTGGGAAAAAATGTGGGTGATGACCTCGCAGAAGGCAAACCAACACTGCCTCTTATTTATGCCATGCAACAGGGTGACGATACGCAGCAAGCGCTAATACGACATGCTGTTGAGAACGGGGGGTTAAATCATATCGATGCGATTACTCAAATTATTCACAGCACAGGTGCGTTGGAATATACCTACCAGCAAGCCATAAGCGAAGCTGACATGGCAAAGCGAGCAATTAAATTATTACCAGAATCAGAGCATAAGAAGGCGTTGAATTTTCTGGCCGATTATTCAGTGGATCGAAACCATTAGGCTTGTAATCGTCGCTGAATCAACAGGGGTTTTAGTCATTGACCATCACAAAACCAAACAACTTCAACATTAGGTTTGGAATCTCTCCTTAGTGTAATTCATAGATTGACACTCATTAATTTCATTCAATTCTTATTGATCGCTTCTTGAAGTTTTACCAGAACACTCACCTAATTAGATATCATCAAACTTTTTTTACGGAAGAAATTTGACCCCTTAGTAAAAAGAAATTATTTTAAATTAGAGCATCAAAATTACTTACATAGTAAAGATTGATACTGATAATTTATTGGTTTCCTGGGCCACGTCCATTAGCAGTCGTCCTGAATTCATGGCTTGGCACCCGTGAACGGTTACCCGCATTTATCGAACTACAGCATGATGACAAAGGCGGTCTGTCGTTACCCAAGTGATAGTAAGGACATCCAAACGATTTAGCTATTAAATACTATCACACTAAACCTATGGTTTTTTGACCTGCAATGTAGTACAGGTACTACAACAAATAGTGTGCAAATAGCCAGATGCTGATTCTAGATTACTGAGTTAATTAAAATTACCAAAAAATTGATAATTTGCTGGGGACCAATTGCAGACCGCATCTGGTAAAAACTGGTTTAAATTGTAGACTGCAACACCAATTACTTAAAGTATAGTTATATTAAAAAATAACCTTTTCATTTTATTTAATCCGCAGAAATTACCGATGATTGGGGCTTGGAGCTCATCTATATGGCTAAACGATTTAAGCTTTTTGAAAAGTCTACTCTTACAAATTTGAAGCTAACGGGTATTGCAATGTCAATGCTATTCGTTTGTGCAGATTTATTGGCATTAGGATTAGGAGGTCTAGATATTCAATCTAATTTGGATGAGCCCCTACGAGGCGAAATAGAACTCCTCACTAGCAGTGGTGACGATATAGACAGCGTGAAAGCCAAAATTGCTTCACGTACTGACTTTGAGAACTTAGGTATCAACTACTCTAATTATCTAAGAGATATAAATATATCGGTAGAGCAAGATGGTGGTTCAGTAGTTCTACGGGTTAATAGCTCAGACATTGTTCTCAAAGAGCCTTTTCTTCATATTTTGGTTCGTGTTGATTGGTCTGGCGGAAGCCTTTTGAGCGAATACACAGCTTCAATACTTTCATCTGCTCAACCTCCAAAAGTACTGGAATTGCTGACCCAATCTAAATTGGCAGGCACTGATCAGTCGTATGATGATGACACAGTTGAGAGTTTCGACACTGACGCTGTTGATGATAGCAACGCTGTCAATAATGATTCAACAGAGCAAGACAAAACTGAAGCTGTCAGCGACTTAGGTGATGAAAAGTCGAGAGGTGAAAACTATGCTTCGGACCCGCCTACTATGCCGGCTAATGAGGCATATGGGTCAGTTGTCAGTGGTGAGTCGCTGAGTCTTATCGCGAAAGATTTACAGTCTCGATTTTCTGATTTGAGTATCTATCAAATTATGCAAGTCATGTTTGATGAAAATCAAAACTCATTCATCCGCGGTAATATTAACGGCTTAATTAAAGGTTCTATTTTGAACATAGGTGACCCCAATGTAATGCGAACTCTCGACGATGCAAAAAGTAGGGCCTTCTTTAGGGAGCAGAGACGTAAGTGGAACGAATCATTAAGAGTTATCGGCGAGAATGATGTAATTAAGGCGGATCAAGACGAATACAGTGATAGCACCGATTCTTTCGCATCTGATTCAATTGCCGATGTGGCGCTCTCATCATCGAGTTCTGACTCGAATAACAATTTTCAAGTTGAATCCAGCGCCACAACTGATTCCATTGTTTCTGGTGGTAGGGACGACGCCAGCGCGGGTGAAGTTGTTGCCTTACGCAAGCAAGTCACTGAGTTACAAACCTCCTCAGCTTCGGGTCTGATTGAAAATCAGGAATTGACTCAACGCCTATTGATTATAGAAAAACAACTGGCAGACATGAATCGGCTCATGGCGCTTAGTATTGAAGACGCCATTCTCACTAACGAAGCTGCCACACTGGCAGCACAAAATGATACAGACACTGAGGCTGTTCCCTATGGTTCTGGCAAAAAATCCGATGATGGTTCTGAAATAACTGATTCCAGTTCTGCTAAAACAGCAGTAAATCCAGAAATTGCTGACAGTTCGCTTGCGCAAGCAGTGACTCAGGGCGCTAGTGTAGACCTAGTAATTGAACCATTGACGAGTGTTATAGAAAAAACAACAGTAGCAGCGAATAATAAACCAGCCCTAGCCGAAAAGGCACTTGTTGCAAGCAAAACAAAAACCACACCCACCAGGGATGAGCCTGACTTTGTTGAAAAAATACGCCACTTTTTGTTTGCCGTTAATTCTTGGAAAATACTGGCCGGCATAGCTGCCATTTTAGTCGGTAGCTTGGTGCTATTATTGATGCGCCGCAAACGCGCAGACAAAGAGTTTAAAATTAGAATGATGTGGATGGAATCTAATACTCAAAGCGCTAACGATGAGCAAAGACCTGTTGCTACATCAATAACTGGTTCCGTGACGAAAACAATAGCCAGAAAAAACACAGAACTTGATGAAAGCACCTCTTTCATTAGCACATACATTGAGAAAGATGCTGTGGTTCAAGCTGATGGTAATGAATTTGACATTACTGCCAGTGAATCGATTGAAATAGATTTAACAGACGCATTAGACATCGACAGTATTAAGTTTGACCGTTCACCAACCATGAGTGAAGGTGTCAGCGTGCACGCTCTGAGAGAGCGACAAGAATTAAGTGATTTTGAAACTGACGGTAATTACGACGATGCTCGCACTCAATATGAATTAGCCGAGATGACTTTTGATTTAGGCGATGAAGATGGCGCGCGCAGCATATTGAATGATATTGTTGAAAATAATAAGGGTTCGGATGAAGTATTGGCAGATGTGAATAAGTTATTAGCCGGCATTTCTCAGAACATTTAAAAATTAATTGCCAGCTTGCGCCCCGTATATGCCATGACGGCACTACGGGGAGCAATGCAAGAACCTGATTGCATTTTCTGTCACCGTTATGGGGAATGCCGCAATCGATTGTGACATTACTATTGGTTTTAAGATAAATACCAATCTTAGCTTTAACACCTTCAACAACTATATCTTAGATCACACGCATATATCACATACATGTGATTATGCGTCGCCCTGCCAACCAACTAAATATGTATAGGTGTGCGCTAAAATGGCGGCATCTTTAAAATAATGGCATTAACTCGGATCTGTTAAATCTCTATCTCAAGGGTGAAGAACTGCCATAAAACGTCGTCAAGTGGGGTCAGATTAACGTTGCACGTTTTCCCAATCATTACCCAAGCCAACAACTACGTTTGATATTTTTAGCATGCCCTCGCCTTTAATGATGTCGGCTGCGCGTTCGGCTAGCATGATGGTTGGGCCATTTAAATTACCGTTGGGAATGGTTGGAAAAATTGACGAATCGACAACCCGTAATCCTTCAATGCCATGTACTCTAGTTTCAGAATCAACTACGGCCATGTTATCTTCGCCCATTTTGCAGGTACAGGAGGCATGGTAGGCACTTTCGACTGCGCCACGAACGAAGGCGTCTATTTCTTCGTCGCTTTGCACCGATTCGCCGGGTTGAATTTCGCTATCTCTAAAAGCATCCATTGCAGGTTGGTTGATGATTTCTCGGGTCAAACGCACACAAGCTCGATAGGCCTCGATGTCTTCCTTATGTTCGAGGTAGTTAAATCGTATTTCTGGCTTATCAGCCACATTCGGCGTCATTGCCTTAATGGTGCCACGGCTGTGTGGTTTGTTGTGACCAACATGCACTTGAAACCCGTGACCAGCAAATGCAGCGTTGCCATCGTAGCGCATCGCTGCTGGCAGAAAATGGTATTGAATATCGGGCCATTCGATGCCTGGTTTCGAGCGAATAAAGGCACAGGATTCAAAATGGTTAGTGGCACCCAAACCTGTTTTCGTTAATATCCAGCGAGCACCAATTAAAAACTTACTCCACAGGTTTAATTTTCCATTCAATGTGATCGGTTGCTTACATTTGAATTGAAAGTAAAACTCCAGGTGATCCTGCAAGTTTTCACCCACACCAGGTAAATCGTGTTTCACCTCGATACCAGCCTGATACAAAACATGTGCGGGACCGATACCTGATAGCTGCAACAAATGCGGGGAGCCAACCGAACCTGCGCTCAATATCACTTCTTTACTGGAGAATACCTGCTGAAGACGACCGTCTTTTATAAATTCAACACCCATCGCTTTTTTATCCTCAAGCAACACACGCTGCGTTAAAGCTTCGGTAATGACTGTCAGGTTAGAGCGTTCGAGCGCAGGCCTTAAGTAGGCATTGGCAGTTGACCAGCGCACGCCCTTTTTCACTGTCATGTGCATCGCACCAAAACCTTCTTGTTGTCGCCCATTATAATCGTCGGTCTTCATGTAACCGGCCTGCGCACCCGCATCAATAAACGCGCCATACAGAGGGTTCTGCATATTATTACCATTATTAGTCGCTAATGGCCCTTGCTTACCACGATACTCATCGCCACCAAACGCCCAAGTTTCGGCCTTTTGAAAATAGGGTAAGCAGTGGCTGTAACCCCAATTCTTGGCTCCCTTCGATTCCCACTCATCGAAATCTCTGGCATGGCCTCGCACATAAACCATACCGTTAATCGATGACGAGCCACCTAGCACTTTGCCTCGCGGACAATGCATTACGCGATTGTCAAGAGAGGTCTCAGGCTGAGACTCGAAAAACCAGTTGTACTTCGGCATGTTCATCGGAATCGACAAAGCCGTTGGCATTTGAATAAAAATGCTTTTATCACTGCCACCGGTTTCCAGCAGCAAAACAGAAACATCCTTATTTTCGCTGAGTCGACTCGCGAGTACGCAACCCGCTGAGCCAGCGCCAACAATAATGTAATCGTAAGTTTGTGTCATGACAGTAACCTCTTAAATTTGTGAGCAAGCACTTTAGGGCTTGCTATTTAGGCGTCAATTTCAGGACTAAATTTCAGGCTAATTGACGACTCAGGTAGTCGAGTGCTATCGATTTAGCCTTTTGAGAATCAAAACCCTGTTGCTCAAAAGCACCGCGTAGCCATAAACCATCGATTAAAGCGGCCATGCCGTCAGCGGCCATTTTGGCCTCCTCGGGTGCTAGTAATCGACGATACCAAAAAACTAGGTTAGATTGTAACCGGCGCTTGTTGATGTTTTGTAACTTGGCTAGCGAAGGCACATGCATTGCTTGAGACCAAAAAGCCAACCAGCTGGTGACAAATCTCGCCGATGTTTGATGATGCGAAAAATTGCCTTCTATAATGGCCCATATTTTCTGCCTTGGTGTCACGGCCTGATTGACTCGACTCGATATAGCATCACCCAAATCAATCAAAATTTTACGCATGGTGGCCTCGACCAGTTCATCTTTGCCACCAAAATAATGGCCAATAATGCCGCTCGAAACGCCGGCTAAATGGCTAATTTTACTGATTGTCGTGTCAGCTAGCCCATAACGGAATATCGACTCACAGGTCGCATCAATTAGTTGAGCACGACGAACGGGCTCCATTCCCACTTTTGGCATAGGTGTCTCGATGAGTAATTTGTAATTATCTCACATTTTATATTGAACGGCCAATCAATAATAAAAATCGATAATAACAACGTGATTCCTATGGTTTGTTAAGCCAGTGTTCAATTGCACCGCTTTCTGGGCGAAAATAACAAATCATGCGTTCTTTACAAGCTGAATTTTGTTCTGCGTTCCAGGGTGCGACGCCATGCAACGCTAGCCGATGTACTAAATAAGACTCGCCGGGCTTTGCTACTATCTCGACCCGCCGACAGGTTTCGAAGATTTTGCGCCTAACGGCATGATACCCCCCGGTGACATCAATTAAAGACCAATCGTCAGGGGAGCGGTTTTGAAACAATGATTGAAATGCTTCACGCACAACTTCGTGAGAACCTTCCCAAATGACAAATGGCGAGGCGTCAGTATCGTAGTCAAGCATCGGTATTGCCAATATAAAACAATGCCACTCGCGCAGGAATCGCCTTCGATTTGGGCCTTCGGGCAAAAGGCCGTCGACATGCGCGGCATCACGATCACGGCGGAATTTGAATGCAGCCTCTATCTCGATTGCCATTCGCTGCGGATAACCGGGGTAACAGATTGACACTTGCGCCTTGTCCCAGTCAAACCCTGATAACCTACCGGCAGACAACCCAAGGACCTGAGCAATAAAATCGACTGCATCACCGCCTAATGCTGGGCCACAATCGACCGAACCATCACTGGCATTGGGGAGGATGTTTACACCAGCAAACCAGGTATCACCGCAGCGCAACCATTTTGCATTGTCAGGTTCGAGAACCTTTGCCCGAGCGACTGGAAGCGCAGATTCAATTCATTTTAATAAGTAGGGATCAGACTCAAACTGACACCAACCTCGCACGAAAAACTCAGATTTTTTCAGCGTCATATTGTCAAAGTTCATATTGAGTTGTCTCAAATTGAGTGACGCATCTTGCACCAGATAAGGCTGATGCTATCATAGATCGATATTGCATTAATCGACTCTAACAGATCTAAATCAGCACTTATTGGCTAAAGGAAAATAACTTCAGTCGAAAAAGAGAGTCGCCGGTTTCGGCAGCTCAACAAACTTGAAAAAAATGGCGCCGTTATGACGCTTTAAACGAACGTTCGGACTGTTTCAAAACGAATACTAATCGCTACCTAACATTTAACTTCTCGCTTCAAAGGCACCACTATGCAACTTGACCTTGAATTTGTTCGCCAACAGTTTTCTCAACTAAACGATAATCCAGAGATCGTTTTCGCCTCAAACGCTGGGGGCAGTTTAGTTTGCAATCAGGTCAACGATTTAATGGACCATTACAACCGCCATACGCGTGTTCAACCCTATTCTCGCTTTACGCCATCTCAGGAAGCTGGGCAAGCAATGGATAGAGCCAAACAAGCTTGGGCCGATGCGCTAAACATTAGTCTGTCAGAGTTGACGATGGGGCCATCGACGTCAATGAACACTTACGTAATGGCTCAAGCTATTGGTGCAACATGGAACGAAGGTGACGAAATCATAGTCACTAATCAGGACCACGAAGCTAACAGTGGATCCTGGCGTCGTAAAGCGCTCGAAAAAGGGGTCACCATTAAACAATGGGAGGTGGATAAAGAAACTGGCTTGCTCGACCCGGACCAATTATTTGCACTACTCTCCAGTAAAACACGCTGGGTTTTCTTCACGCATTGTTCGAATATTGTTGGTACTGAAAACCCCGTAGCCGACATTACTAAACAGGTCAAGGCGCAATCGAACGCTAAGGTTTTTGTCGACGCCGTCGCGCATGCACCTCATCATATTTCCGATTTAAAACAACTGGGTGTCGATGCTTACACCTTTAGTTTGTACAAAGTCTTTGGGCCCCATCAGAGTATTTTATATGTCAGTCAGACAGTTCATGCAGAACTGAAATCACAGGCACATTATTTTAATAGCGGTCATCCAGAATATGACTTTAACCCCGCTGGTCCTCAGCATGCACAAGTAGCCGCGTGCGCCGGTGTTATTGACTATTTCGATGCTTTACACCAGCATCATTTTGGAGACACCAGTGTCAGTCAATCGCAAAAAATGGCCGACATTCACCCTTTAATCCAAGCGCATGAAAATGACTTATCACAACCCATCCTTAGCTATTTAGACAATCACAGCCAGGTCCAGTTAATTGGCAAAACTCATATAGAAGACAACGATCGCGCACCTACAATTGCGTTCAAACCATTAAAACAAAGCTCTGCATCACTGGCAGCCAGTTTACAAAAAGCCGGCATAGGAACAGAAAACGGAAACTTTTATGCACACCGGTTGATAACTGACCTTGGTTTTGATGCAGATGACGGCGTAGTTAGAATATCGCTGCTTCACTATGACAGAAATCAAGATGTGGACAAAATTCTACTCGAGCTAGATAAAGCCTTAGGCTGAAATCATTGAGCTAAGTCCTCCGCGATTAGGCTGGGCTTAGAGCAATTATAATAACTCCATCAATTAAGAAGACGTCCATTATGCAAAAAAATAAACTATTAAAAGCAGGTCTAGTCGGATCAATTGTCACCGCTATTTGCTGCTTTACACCTTTTTTAGTGGTTATTTTTGGTCTGGCCGGCCTCTCACCGCTCGTTATCTACCTTGACGTTGTTTTACTGCCGTTACTGGTTGTTTTTGTTGGCATTACCGCTTATGCGCTGTGGAAAAAGTCAAAAACATAATGGCATTGCCAAAAAGTTAGGCCTATAAAGCTCAATCAAGCTGTAACTCAGGCAGTGACTTAATGACATCGTCCACAGCTTTCATCTCAGTTAAAAAAGCCTCCAAAGACGACAATCGCAGCGCCGACGGCCCGTCACATTTAGCATTATCAGGATCAGGATGAGCCTCCAAAAACAATCCGGCTAGCCCAACCGCCATACCGGCACGTCCAAGCTCAGCCACTTGATGACGTCGACCACCAGAGGCCGCCCCCATTGGATCACGACATTGCAGTGCGTGGGTGACATCAAAGATAAGTGGTGCGCCACCACTCACAGTCTTCATGGTTCGAAAACCGAGCATATCGACGACTAAGTTGTCATAACCCATACAACTACCGCGCTCGCATAACATCACCCGATCGTTGCCGCATTCAGCAAATTTAGCAACGATATTACCCATTTGTGCGGGGCTTAAAAATTGAGGTTTTTTAATATTGATGACCGCGTTTGTTTCAGCCATTGCCTGTATCAAATCAGTTTGGCGAGCGAGGAAAGCAGGTAACTGAATAATGTCACACACATCGGCAACTGGTGCACATTGCGACACTTCATGAACGTCGGTTATCACCGGAATATTGAAGCTGTGTTTAATCTCTTCCAAAATTCTTAAGCCTTCATCCATGCCAGGCCCACGATAGGAGTGGATCGATGAGCGATTCGCCTTATCAAAAGAGGCTTTAAACACGTAGGGGATTCCAAGTTTCTGCGTTACCTCGACATAATGTTCGGCAATTTGCATAGCCAAGTCGCGAGACTCAAGCACGTTCATGCCACCCATCAAAACGAAAGGGTTATTGTTAGCAACTTCAATGTTGGCAACTTTAATTGTTTTAATCATAGAAATAAGAGGCCCTTCGCTATGCCATAGTTAGGTAAAAATGAGGTAAGTCGAATTAGCAGCCTTATTGTATCGAACAGCGCACAGGCACTGAAACAACCTTGATAGAGGGCATACCAAATCAACTATAAAGTTTTTTTGACCTACTCCTCAAGCGGCATCTCGGGTGAATGCAGAAACGATTTTGCAACCATCGCCTGAAATGAAAACCAAATCAGACTGACTAGCCCCCAACCCAAACCGACCGAAACCCCAACATCTAAAATACCACGCCAAGGTTGGCCTAGTTGTTGATAGATTAAAATCAAAACCATGACGCCCAAAAGCAGTCCATAAGCCACAATGAGACGCTTACGAGTGGTATGGAAGTATCCCATACAAAATAAGGGCGCTAAAAGCACATGTAATAGTTTTGGATGATTGAGCAAGTGCCTTGCTCTGGCCGCAACCCTTGGCGCAAAGGCCAATTGAAAACCTCGATACCCCTCGCTATAAGCCATAAATATCGTATTAGCAACTAATACCAGCCAATGGTGCCACTGGAGGTCAATCTCAAATGCAGTCATTGCCATACCAGAAAGTCGGTAAACTGCAAACAAGATTAACAGGCAGACCCCACTAATTCCCCAAGCTGCGCCAAGGCGCCCCAGCAGTTTCATACTTTCCATCCAGTTGTAATTTGCGCGCACATTAGCGGATACACATTAGTCGATGTTCAAGGAGCCAGTCGGGCTGTTAAATGAAATTAGGCTTAGGATTATAACGTGACTCTAACAATACCTGATAGTGCCTTAGTTAACGATGAAACTTTTTTGCTATGAGCCTTAGTGCACCAGGATGACAGTTAATCCGTTGTTACGGCTTTAGCATCTGATAGCTTTGCCTGTTTTCGAACAAAAATAAATAAACCACTGGATGCAATCACAGCCGCTCCGATCCAGGTCGTCAAAACGGGAATTTCACCCCAGAACAAATAGCCAACAATAGCGGCAAATATCATTGCCATATACTCAAACGGCGCCAGCAAGCTAGCTTCAGCATAGCGAAACGAGATAGTCAGCAACCATTGTTGGGCGGCACAGAAAACCCCGAAGACACAGAATAGCAGTAGATCCTCACCACGAGGTAGAACACCACCGATAGCCAAAACCCAAATAATACAGACCACAGCACCCGTGCTATTATAGTAAAGACCAATCGTGACTGACTTTTCAGTTTGGCTTAAGCGGCGCAACCAAATTGCCACTAAAGCACCAGTAATGGCCGAAGCAATACCAGCAGCGACGCCGAGACTCCATCCTGAGCCACCGGGTTGAGCAATCAGTAAGACACCGACAAAGCCAACAAAAATAGCTAACCAGCGGCGCAGACCAATGGTCTCCTTAAGTAGAAACACTGACAATAGGGTAATAAAAATAGGCGCCGAGTAAGACAATGCAGTGGCATCGGCCATTGGAATTGTAGACACTGCAAAGAACATTAACGACAGGCTCATTATACCGCTTACTGTTCGAATCGCATGTCCCAAAGGTCGGCTGGTCGATAGCCCAGACAGCCCGATAGTCGACAATAACAACACCCAGAAAAACAGTGCCGCAAATAAAAACCGGAACATGAGTATTTCACCCAGCGGATAATTATTAGACAAAGCTTTAACTGATGCACTGATCAGTGCCATTAATATCATGCTACCAATAAACGTCGCGATGCCAAGTAAGGGGTGATCTTGTCGCTGGGATAATACGGCGGCTGCGTTTGTGATTCGAGCGGTTGTCATTTGATGGTAGGCGTCACTGATGAGTCAAGTTAGATAACAGAACAGGATAAGCCTAGTGCAATCAATACTCATTGGCAAATCAATTAAACCGTCCTATTATTAAACCCTACCTTACCTAAAAATCATCCTATTTTTTGTTGGAGTTATATCAATGCCTAAAATTAAGACCACCTGTATCGGGGCTTATCCAAAACCTGAATATGTACCCATTATTGACTGGTTTGATAAAAGTGAAGGCAACCAGGACATGACCTCAACTCGAGCCACTCAAAGCTATAACGAGCGCTTAGCTGAAGCCGGTGAAGAAGCAGAAGCGCTGTTTGTTCGGGCCGCAAAAGAGGTCATTGCCGATCAAATTGAATGTGGTATCGACATCCCAACCGATGGCGAGGTGCGCCGAGAAAATTATATTCACTATCACTGCAGACATTTTGATGGCATCGAGTTTGACAACCTCACTCGTGTACTAGCACGTGATGGCGCCGCTTATATGGAGTTACCAACCATAACAGCCAACATTAAGGCGCAATCAGAGCATTTCTTACCACATGACTTCAAAACAGCGCAAGCTAACTCTGATCACCCGATTAAAATTACCATACCTGGCCCGATCACGATTGCAGACACCACCGCCAATCAGCACTATGGCGACAAAAAAACACTGTGCATGGACCTGGCGAAAGCAATTAACTATGAAGTACGCGCACTGTCCGATGCGGGCTGCCGTTATATCCAGATCGACGAACCCTTATTCGCTCGCAACCCTAACGACGCCCTATCTTATGGTATCGAAAATCTTGAGCGTTGCTTTCACGGCATAGGCAAACACACAACCGCAGTTATGCACATGTGTTGTGGATACCCCAACTTTCTTGATGAAGAGGGCTATCATAAAGCCGAACGAAAAACCTATTTGGACTTAGCTGACAGTCTAGATGACTCAATTATTCAGCAAATATCAATCGAAGACGCCCATCAACACAACGACCTTAAACTACTCGAACACTTTGCTAAAAGCACCATCATATTTGGCAGTTTCACTGTCGCCAATAGCCAGGTAGAAAGCAGCGAAGAAATCCGTGACCGGCTTCGAGCTGCTCTCAATCATATTGATATTGGCCGTTTAATAGCGGCCCCAGATTGTGGACTGGGGTTACTAGGAAGAGAGCTTGCGATGCAGAAGTTGAAAAATATGTGTGAGGCGGCAAATAATGTTTAACCGAATTTAATGCTAATTGGATAAAAACCCATGAAGGAAAAATTTGCCATTCGTGGGTAGTTCAATTGTAAGTTCTTGAATAGAATCTAAATCAAATGAGCCTTAGCTCCAAGGAAATGGGCTACTTGATATTGGGTGTAATTTACCCTCGGCGTAGCGCGAATATCGAAAAGGTTCAAGCAAAGCACTTTTCTTACCACAAATTTCTTCCGCGACCAGTTTACCAACACCGAGCATTTTATAACCATGATTCGAATCTGCGATCATGTAACAGTTCTCTCGGAACACGTCGAATACTGGGAAACTATCAGGGGTAAATGACCCAATACCGCCAGAGGCGTCATTTTTATAGAACTCAAACTGGCCTTCGAAACGCTTTTGACAATGGGCTAAAGCTGACGTCCACATGTGGGCGAAGTCTTCTCCAACGATAAAATCAGGAGAGTCAACGCCATAAGGGTCTACCGCCACTTTATCAGCATCAGTCTCGATCGCATAAGGTGCCGCACCGCCCTGAATGCCACCAAAATGAAAGTCTGGCTTGTAATAAATGCCCCACATTTTGTCAGTAATCAGTGAACCATCATGATTTGAATACAAGGGTTCATTACTATCGACGTGGATAACGGGAGGAAATTGACCATCATTGGTTTTTTGCAAATCGGGGTCTACGCCCAACGTGCCTTCTTGTAACGACCAGTAAACCCACATGGGAATATCCGTATGAATTTTTCCATCGGCCGCTTTGATACTGACGTTTTTTGGCAGTTCAAGCATATCCCAAATGGTTTTAGCCCAAGGGCCTGCGCCAATGACAACCATGTCACAGGCAATATCACCTTTGTCAGTTTCAACCGATTTAATCGCACTGCTGGATGAGTCACTGTTAAAGCCTATGACAGTGCAACCCGATAGAATTCTAACTCCTTCATTTTCAGCCTTAGTTGCCAGTGCGTTCATAGCTTTTGTGTTATTGGCATAGCCACCGCGCTTTTCGTGTAATACCGAGGTAATACCGGTCGCCTGCCAGTCATGGAACAAACCTTTCATATAGTCAGACGATTCATTTTCACCTTCGATGAAGATCGACTCATAACCAATGTCTTTTTGTTGCTGAGCAATAGTGGCAACATCTTCGTGCATGCTTTCTGGACTGATCTGCATGTAGCCAACCGAATGGTAGCTATAGGCGTCTGGATCAGTTTCCCAAACATCAACACTGTGCGCCATTAATTCACGCATGGCCGGTTGAAAATAATTATTTCGGACAACACCACAGGCTATGCCCGATGCGCCAGCGGCTATCCCAGTTTTGTCTAGGATAAGGATATCGCGCCCATCGCCCTTACCTTCGGATTTCAGTTGCAGCGCAAGATGATAGGCCGTGCTGAGCCCATGAATTCCAGCGCCTACGATGAGATATTTTACATGCGATGGTATAGCCAATTGAGCTCCCCTAATTAAATTATTAAAAAGTTGTCCTTACTTCTCCTCAAAATGCCAATCATCTTAAGACTCCGTTGGATAAGACTATCTGACATTGAATACATCAACTCTGGTCAATAACGACCAATCAAAAGGTGATTTCGACCTGTTTTGAGTGATAATGCACCAGTAATCTACAGTTTTTACTTCATTCTTTTTTAGTGATGGACTCAGAGCAACACTTAAACGAACGTCTCGTTAATTAGCCTGACAACTCTTTTATTTGGGCTGTCAGTTAATTGGTTAGATCTTTTTCCATAAACAAGCTCAACGGATCAGGCTGATAATCACCATATAAGTCACATGGCTGATAACCCAGCCGTTGATACAAACCGATCGATTCCAACTGACTTGGGCCTGTTTCGAGACGACAAAGATAGGCACCCTGACCTTTCAGTCGAGCTTCCAGAGCTGTCATTATGAACTTTGCCGCCCCCTTGCCTCGATGCTCGAGAGGGACGAACAAGTTTTTAATTTCACCATATGCCGGCATTGCCCCGATAAGCTTAACCGCACCAATACCCAACAACTGCTGATCTTGATTCTTGTTTTGATACGCTCCGACAAAATATACCGATTCAGCAAGCAAACTGGCCGTATCATCCTGATGCACGCTTTCTGGTGGGTAAAGTTCGTTTTGATAATCACGTGATTGCTGCAATAGTGAATCAACATCGCTAGTAAGTGACTTAATACGTCTTATTTGCATACCGCTCAAATCTCTCCTTAATTATCTCGTTTCATTTAAAAACGAAGCGACAGGCAACTCAAGCCACCATCAAGCTTACGAAATTCAGACACATCCAGCTCAATCACTTCATAACCTAAATCAGCAATTAATTTGCTAGTGTTTGGATAACCTGACGCGACTAGCACTCGATTGTTTATCCACACACAGTTGGCGGCATAGGCTTCATCTGCAGCAATTACAATATGATCAAATTCGGCAAAAGCTGGCTTAGAACACAGTTCACCGGTGATTACTAGTCGATTGTTTTCTAGGTAAGAAACAGATGATTTTAAATGTAATGCCTCACTAAACGCCACCATTGACCCACTGTAACCATGCGCCTTGAGTATTTCAATTAACTGTTCGGCACCTGCCTGGTTGCTTCGCTCGGACAGGCCAATATAGAAATGCTGTCCGACCATCATAATATCGCCAGCATCCAGTGTGCCAGGCGCTTCAATAGCTTCAACTTGTTCGTAAAAGGACAATAGCTCACTCGCCACCTTGCCGACTTCACCACGACGCTCCGATGCACCCGGTCGAGTCGATACCGCACAGCCTGACATGACCAGTGCCGCATCTTCAATAAATAGGCCATCAGGGTAATTTTCGTCGGCGGGCATTACCGTCACTTCCAGACCACACTGTTCGAGGGCATCGATATACTGGCCATGTTGCTTCAACGCCAATTCGTAATCAGGCGCACCCAACCCTGCTGTCGTAATGCCATTAACCAGACTGTTGCCAGGCTGACGTACTATTGCTCTGCTAAACATCAAGATTCTCCTTTTTTAGAATTAATAGACAACATTAATGATCTGACCAGTGATTGTTCACTGCGATCTTAATTCGTTTCACGGCCTCTTCAAGCAGTGACCGTGGGCAACCAAAATTGAGCCGCAGGTAATTATCATCACCGAAATCACTGCCTGCTGATAAACCAACACCCGCTTTTTCGAAGAATAATTTAGGGTCTGTCAATCTCAACTCTGTGACGTCGATCCACGCCAGATAAGTCGCTTCTACCGGGTCGAGCTTTAAACCGCGTATTTGATTTAGCTCGGCCACCAGATAGTCTCTATTGGCGCGCAAATAAATCACCTGTTGGTTATTCCAATCACCACCGTATTCATAAGCTGCTTGTGCAGCCGTCGTACCCAGTAGATTGAGATAGGGAATTATGCCGGTACAGGCCTTAGTAAACTTGCGTCGAATCGAATCGTCGGGAATGATCGCGAATGAACAGGACAACCCGGCAATATTAAACGTCTTACTTGGCGCCATTAACGTTATGCTGCGCTTCTCTATTACCTTATTTAGCGAAGCAATCGGGATATGCGACATGCCCGGTTCGAGCACCAAATCACAATGAATCTCATCAGAGCAAACAACCAGATCATTCGTCACCGCCAGGTCAGCCAACGCCGATAATTCGCTCCGAGTATATACGGCTCCCCCGGGGTTATGTGGATTACAGAACAACATCAGCTTGCTGCTCGAATCAATTTGTAACGCCAGCTTTTTCTGGTCAACCACCCAGCGCCGGTTACTTTGAATCATTGCCATAGCTTGAGTACCACGTCCACTCAGCCCTGGCGCAGAATGAAAGTACGGGTAGGCAACTGAGGGTATTAAAACAGAATCGTTTAAATTGCAAATACTACGGCAGGCAATGTGCATACTGCTCACCACCCCTGGCATCCATACGAGCCAGCCTGGATCTATCGTCCAGCCATAGAGACGTTGCATTCGCTCCACAATCAATTCATTCAACCGATTAGGAATATTGGTATAGCCAAAAATACCGTGGGCCACGCGCTGCTGAAGTGCTTCAGTAATTTCTGGCGCTACCATAAAGTCAGTGTCAGCTACCCACAGAGGCAGCACATCAACATCACTATAGAGTGACCACTTACAACTATTGGTATCACTGCGATCTACCAGTAAATCAAAGTTAACGGGGGGATGAGTCATATCGGCTGAAATGTCATGTTAGGAAAGATATTGCTACCAATGAGCGCTTGCTACGACAGGCCACAGACCAGCCAGAGACAACCTGTTGCTAATTATAGAATGTATTGTATAGTCGATCGAGATAAAAGGCAGCACAGATTTTCTTGCTGGCCGATTGTTCAATAAATCATTAAAACTAAAAATCTTGAGGAGTACTTCAAAATGAATCTATTTAAACCTGTACTGGGTGCAGTGCTAGTCGGTTTACTATCCGTCACCAGCGCAAATGCTGGTGACGTGCTAGACAAAATCATGTCAAGTAAAACGCTCAAAGTTGCAACCGATGCCAACTGGCCGCCGCAATCGTTTATCAATGACAAGAATGAAATGGATGGCTTTGATGTTGACGTTGCACGCGAAATAGCGAAGCGTCTTGGCACTGAAGTCGAGTTCATCACGCCAAGCTGGGACATCATTACTGCGGGTAATTGGAATGGTCGTTGGGACATGCATGTTGGTTCAATGACACCCACTAAGCAACGCGCTGAAGTTCTCGCTTTCCCAGCAATATACTATTACACCCCAGCAGCCGTTGGTGTTCATAAAGATTCAAAGATTTCAAAGATTTCTGAACTGAGTGGTAAGAAGGTTGGTACAGGCACAGGCACAACTTTTGAGCTTTATCTGCAACAAGATTTAACTATTGATGCTGCGGGGGCGCCTACATTCAATTTTCAAATTGACAAGCCCGTTATTAAATCTTATGAAACGTCTACTATCGCGTTAGATGACCTTCGTCTAGGTGACGGTGTTCGTCTTGATGGCGTAGTGAGTAGCTTGCCTGTTTTTATTGAAGCGATAAAGAATGGCTATCCGATTAAGGTTCTCGGCGATCCAATTTTCTATGAGCCACTAGCCGTTACGATCGACCTAGGTGACAGCGAACTTAATGCAAAAATTGCTAGTATTGTTGCCGCCATGCAAGACGAAGGCGTACTGAGCGAAATGTCTAAAAAATGGTACGGCGTAGACTACGCAACTGTTAAGTAACTGAAAAAACAAAATAGTTCAGACCATTCCGATTAATCGAAATGGTCTGAACATTTAACCAATTTTTCTAAGGTAGGGGCGCGTTTTGATTCAGGATACGGTGACAGAAGACATACTACTTAGAAAACCCCGGTTCATCGGTCTTCTATTCGCTATAATTTTACTCATATTTGTTATCTTCGACCCATCGCAATCATTGATGGGTAGCTTACTTGAACCCGCACTTGGCGACCCGGCTAAAAGTGGCTTTTACGGCAGACTTGTCACATCGTTAATGCTGTCAGCTCTATTGGTCCTGAACCTGTTAATCATCAGTTTCATACCCCGATTTGGATTCCAGGTAGTCGTAGTCTGGATTCAATTATTAATTCTATTTCTAACCTTTTTTTACAGCTTTGACCTCAGTTTTGAATTTATCCAGAGTAAAATCTGGTTCATGATCTCCCAAGGTATATTTACTACCTTGTACGTTTCAGCAATCTCAATTGTAATAGCCTCTTTTATTGCAATCATAGGCGCCATTGCAAAGATGTCATCGAATGGTTTTGCCTACGCCATAGCCAGCTTTTATACCTCATTCTTCCGTGGCTTACCTTTATTAATGCAAGTCTATTTGATCTACCTTGGTTTCCCTCAAATTGGTTATGTTATTGATGCCGTCCCAGCAGGCATCATTGCATTGTCGCTTTGCTACGGTGCCTATATGACCGAGATTTTCCGCGCTGGCATCATGAGTATTGACGCTGGTCAGTGGGAAGGATCACGCGCACTGGGCTTTAAGTTTGGTCTGACCATGCGCAAGATAATTTTACCGCAGTCTATTCCATTAATTATTCCACCCACCGGAAATCAATTTATTGCGATGCTCAAAGACAGCTCATTGGTATCTGTTATCGGTGTTTGGGAGTTGATGTTTCTCGCCAGAACGCTGGGCAATAAAACTTTCAATCACATGGAAATGCTGATCACCGCAGCCATGCTTTATTGGATGATGACCATGATATTAGAACTTATTCAGTCACGTATCGAACGCAAATATCAAAAACGACAGTCGAGATAAGCCATGCCTGAAACAAACCAGAACGTAAAAGGGCCTATTATTTCCATTAAGGAAATGAACAAATATTATGGCGACTTCCACGCACTGACCGATATTGACCTCGAGGTTAGTATTGGCGAGCGAATTGTTATTTGTGGCCCTTCAGGGTCGGGCAAATCGACACTTATCAGATGCCTAAACCGCCTTGAGGCACACCAGTCAGGCTCGGTCAATGTAAATGGTGTTGAGCTACATCAACACATGAAAGATATCGACAAAGTTCGATCCGAAGTCGGCATGGTATTTCAACATTTCAACCTGTTCCCACACATGACCATTTTAGAAAACTGTACTGCTGGGCCAATGTGGGTTAATAAAGTATCACCATCAGAAGCCCACGAAACAGCCATGAAATATCTAAACCGCGTTAATATTCCTGAGCAGGCGGATAAATATCCTGCCCAACTATCCGGCGGGCAACAGCAGCGCGTCGCAATTGCCCGCAGCTTATGCATGAACCCAAAAGTGATGCTATTCGATGAACCAACCTCAGCGCTTGATCCCGAAATGGTATCCGAGGTACTCGATACGATGACCGCTCTAGCTGAAAGCGGTATGACCATGATATGTGTCACTCATGAAATGGGCTTCGCTAAGAAAGTAGCTGATCGAGTGATATTTATGGATGAAGGTAAAATTGTCGAATCGAACGAGCCAATAGCCTTCTTCGAAAACCCAAAATCAGACCGAACCAAAAAATTCCTTAGTCAAGTCCTGGTTCACTAAAGTTATTTGAGTCAGATCAAATAACTCAAGGTTATTTAATCTGACTCAGCTTTTAGGATGGCTCTTGAATTCAACTGCAACTACATAGTTCAGGTGCCTTTAAGAAATAACCATTCACCTATCGTTGATTTTCTAGAATCCCACCCAATATCGTAGAATTCAACTTTCATTCTGTCGCCCACGACAATTAGAGGTATATTTTTGGAACAATACAGAGGTACAACCATACTCTCAATTAGACGAGGAAATCGCGTCGTGATTGGCGGAGATGGTCAAGTCAGCATGGGCAACACGGTAATGAAAGGTAACGCCAAAAAAGTCCGGCGCCTATATAAAAATCAAGTAATCGCAGGCTTTGCTGGCGGTACCGCCGACGCATTTTTGTTATTCGAACTATTTGAAGGCAAACTCGACAAACATGGTGGCCAAATGATACGTTCAGCAGTCGAGTTAGCTAAGGAATGGAGATCCAGTAGAGCACTGCGCCGCCTTGAAGCATTACTATGTGTCGCAAATCACGAAGCCTCACTGATTATTTCCGGCAATGGCGATGTAATCGAACCCGAAGACAGCCTAATGGCCATTGGCTCAGGCGGCCCTTTCGCACAGGCAGCGGCAAGAGCCATGCTCGACACCACCGAACTCAGCGCGCATGAAATTGTCAGTAAAGGCTTACAGATCGCTGGTGATATTTGTATTTATACCAACCACAACCATAGCTTCGAAGAGCTAGACTACAATGAGGCCTAAGCGTGGACAGTAAACTATTAACTCAGTCTCCAATGACTCCGCGTGAAATCACACAAGAACTAGATAAGCACATTATCGGCCAAGACGATGCGAAAAGAGCTGTCGCTATTGCGTTGCGAAATCGCTGGCGTCGACAGCAGGTCAGCGAGTCGTTACGCAATGAAATCACCCCAAAAAACATCTTGATGATGGGCCCAACCGGTGTCGGTAAAACTGAAATTGCGCGTCGACTCGCTCGCCTTGCGCATGCCCCATTCATAAAAGTAGAGGCAACCAAATTCACCGAAGTCGGTTATGTAGGACGCGATGTCGAATCTATTATTCGTGACTTGGTAGAAGTATCGATCAAACAAACACGTGAAGCAGAAGTCAGCCGAGTACGCCACCTCGCAGAAGATGCCGCCGAGGAAAAAGTGCTGGATGCATTACTACCCAGCCCCGCTGATTTTGATAAGGATGCAGAAGATAAAGCTGCCAACGGTACTCGCCAAAAATTTCGCATAATGTTACGCGAAGGCAAACTCAACGATAAAGAAATTGAAGTCAATCTACAGGCTCAACCCGTAGGTGTAGAGATCATGGCCCCACCGGGTATGGAAGACATGACCAATCAATTACAAGGCCTTTTCCAGAATATGGGCAACCAGAAAACTAAAACTCGCAAGCTGCGGGTTGAGGAAGCCTTAAAGATAATCACCGATGAAGAAGCGGCAAAAATGATCAACGAGGATGAGCTAAAGCTCACTGCTCTCGAAAATGCCGAACAAAATGGTATTGTCTTTATTGATGAAATTGACAAGGTTGCTAAACGCCAGGAATCAGCGGGCGGTGGTGACGTTTCTCGTGAAGGTGTGCAGCGCGATTTACTGCCGCTAGTCGAAGGCTGCACCGTTGCCACCAAAGCAGGCACGATAAAAACTGATCACATTTTATTTATCGCTTCGGGTGCTTTCCATATTTCAAAACCTAGCGATTTAATTCCGGAACTACAGGGCCGCTTACCTATTCGAGTTGAATTATCGGCCTTGACTGTCGATGATTTTGTACGCATCTTGCGCGAACCAGACGCATCACTGACCGAACAATATATGGCGTTGATGGCAACCGAAGGAGTTACCTTAATTTTTTCAGAAGACAGTCTGGCCCGTATCGCCGAAGTCGCCTGGCAGGTAAACGAAAAGCAGGAAAATATTGGTGCCAGGCGGCTTCATACTGTCATGGAACGTCTACTCGAAACAATCAGCTTCGAGGCATCAGACCTGCCCGACCAAACCATTAATATCGACGCCGATTATGTCAATGAGCATTTAGGTGAACTCTCACTCGAAGAAGACTTAAGCCAGTACATACTCTAGGAGTTACACTTGAAACCAACCGAAATAAATTTCCACAAAGTCTCTCGCGTCCTCGAACTGAGCTTCGATGGCGACCTGAACTTCAAGTTTACAGCTGAATTTTTGCGGGTTCACTCGCCTTCAGCCGAGGTACAAGGGCACGGCCCAGGGCAGGAAACTCTGCAGCTAGACAAGCATGACGTCAATATTGCCAACATCGAACCGATTGGTCACTATGCTATAAAATTACATTTTGACGACGGTCACAGCACTGGAATTTATAGCTGGAACTACCTTTATGACCTCGGTCAAAACTACGACACCAAATGGCAAAAGTACCTCGACAATTTAGCTCAAGCAGGTCATAAGCATCCGTCGCTTTCATAACAGCTACCTGTCACTATGCTTGAAGAAAAGCACCTAATAAAACTGGCGTCTATGCCGATGCCCTTCGGCAAATACGCGGGGAAAACTCTAATTGATCTACCCGAAACTTATCTCATTTGGTTTGCCAATAAGGGCTTCCCTGAAGGAGAGCTCGGGCAGTTGTTAGGTTTGTGTTTAGAAATAAAGACCCAGGGAGTTGATGGGGTGGTCCAGGGACTTAAGCATAGAATTAACAATCGGCAAAAAATTTAACCGCCTTAATATTATACGAACTTAACCCTTTTACATTCGGGTTATCTGAATTTATCTTATCTAAATTTAATCACCGGAAGACCCTCACCATTGCTGACCAGATAGCCTACTTCTGCTATCGTTGGTCTATTGTTAACTGAACGATTAATTTCGACGATAGATACTGTGCAAAAAGAATCCACCACCCACTTTGGCTTCGACCAAGTTCCAACTAACGAAAAACAGCAACGAGTTGCTTCTGTTTTTGATTCGGTCGCCAGTCGATACGATTTGATGAATGATGTGCTGTCTATTGGCGCCCATCGTTTATGGAAAAGGTTCACTCTCGAACTTTGCGGTTTACGCCCTGGACATCACGTACTCGACCTCGCAGGTGGCACCGGCGATCTAGCACTCAAACAAGCGGCAATCGTTGGAGAAAAAGGACAGGTCTACCTTGCTGACATCAATGCCGCTATGCTGCAACAAGGCCGTGACCGAGTGATTAACCAAGGTATGGTTGGCATCATCAATACCGTTCAATGCAATGCCGAAATTCTGCCTTTTGAAGATAATAGCTTCGATTGTATTACCATTGCTTTCGGACTACGTAATGTGACCGATAAGGCGAAAGCACTGGCTTCGATGTACCGTGTATTGAAACCTGGCGGGCGACTTTGCGTATTGGAATTTTCTCGACCTATTTATGAGCCGCTTGAGAAGGTATACGAATTTTATTCATTTAAAATTCTGCCTCAACTTGGCGAATGGATTGCAAATGACCGAGCAAGCTATCAATATTTAGCCGAATCAATTCGGATGCATCCAGACCAAGAAACACTTAAAACCATGATGACTGAAGAAGCTGGCTTCGATGATGTCGCTGTTTACAACCTCTCAGGTGGTATTGTTGCATTGCACCGTGGCTTTAAATACTGATCGTTAAATACTCATACTTCAGTATTAGAAGTCCTCACAGTTAACTCAACTCGTAATCCTGATATGCTCAATCATCTGCCTAACAACCTCTTTGCCATTGCCGAAATCGGCGGCAATCGCCTACTTTCCCTCGATGATCAAGTCATGTCACGGTGCCTGGCAATGCAAGGGCGCTGTATCGAAATCCATTTAACCGATCTCGATTTTAGGCTCTATTGCCATCCGGGCAGCTGGGGAATACGCTTTTCACAGGATAAGCCAATACGTGAAGTCGACTCCACCATATCAGGTCGATTAATGGCGTTGGTGAATTTATCGTTGCAGGAAGATAAAGTTAGCGCCTCTATTCAACAGCGAGTCAGCATTCAAGGTGACGCTCGAGTGGCTCAACAAATGCAAAAAATGTTCACCGAGATAGACATTGATTGGGAGGAAGTGCTATCAAAGTACACTGGCGACGTAATGGCTCACCAAATTCACAAACAAGCAATTGGTGCAGGCGAATGGTTACGCAACAGCGCGCAGTCGTTATTGCAAACTACCAGTGAATACATTCGAGAAGAGCAACGCTTGAGTCCAACTCAAGTTGAATTCGAACGCTTCCAAAAACAAACAACAACACTCAAGCAAGACGTCGAACGCAGTGAAGCGCGGTTACGGCACTTACTGAAATCAGCTGCGGAAAGCAAAGCCACATGAAAAATTTGTTCCGGCTGATCGCGATTAACTATACGCTAGCACGATTTGGTTTAGACGAAATTTTCTTATCGTTCCATTATTTACGAACACTCAAATTTTTGTCTATTATTAATCCGTTCAATTGGTTTCGAAATACCCAAACGACACCGGCAGAACGCCTTAGGCTTTGTATCGAATCTCTTGGCCCAATATTTATTAAATTTGGACAAATGCTGGCGACACGGCGAGATCTATTACCCGAAGACATCATTGATGAACTCGAAAAGTTGCTCGATCAAGTACCGCCTTTTCCGCTAAAACAAGCCCGTGAGATTATCGAACAGCAATTCGGTGTTCCGGTAGCGCAAGCCTTTCTTTCTTTTGACGATCAGGTCCTCGCTTCAGCTTCAATTGCTCAGGTTTACAAAGCAGAGCTTCATGATGGCCAAAAAGTCGTTGTCAAAATTGTTCGTCCAGATATCGAAAAACGTATCCGCCAAGACATCGAATTACTAACAATGCTAGCAGAATTGTTTGATCGCTACTCGGCCGAATCGAGTCGCATTAAACCAAAACAGATCGTTGCTGAATTTGAAAAAACACTCATTAACGAACTTGACCTGGTACGCGAAGCCGCCAACGCCAGTGAACTACGGCGTAACTTCGAAGGCTCTAATGATCTGTATGTGCCTGAAGTTTACTGGGACTATTGCAAACCCAAAGTGCTGGTTATCGAACGCATAGAAGGCATACCCGTGTCTGATATAAAACAACTCAACGCCCACAACATCAACCTCGAAGCGCTATCTCGAAAAGGCGTCGAAGTATTTTTTACTCAGGTCTATCGGCACAACTACTTTCACGCCGACATGCATCCCGGTAATATCTTTGTATCCACTGAAAACCCTGAAGACCCAAAATATATTGCCGTCGATTTTGGTATAATGGGGTCGCTGTCGAAAGAAGATCAACGCTACCTGGCAGAAAACTTCGTTGCTTTTTTCAATCGCGATTACCGTCGCGTCGCCGAGCTTCATGTCGACTCTGGCTGGGTCGATGCCGATACCCGAATCGATGAATTTGAAGCCGCTATTCGAGCCGTATGCGAACCCATGTTCCAACGGCCTCTGGCAGAAATCTCATTCGGCCAGCTCCTCATGCGCTTGTTCCAGACCGCCCGAATGTTTAACATGGAAATTCAACCTCAACTGCTGTTGCTGCAAAAAACATTTCTGCATATCGAAGGGCTCGGGCGTCAGCTTTATCCCCAATTAGACCTGTGGGATACCGCCAAACCCTTCCTAGAACGCTGGCTAGACGAGCAGTTAGGCGTACGCGCGTTAATCAAAGGCTTAAAGAAAAACCTACCGTACATCGCCGAGAACCTGCCTGAGCTACCGCAACTCATATTTAAAACACTGCATAAAGTGGCCAATGACGAACTCCAAATCGAGTGGAAGTCAAAGCAACTAGATTCGATAAAAAGTGAGATACGCCGCGCCAACAAACGCAACGTACGCGCCATTATTGGCGGCAGCTTGGTCATTAGCGCCAGTCTAATTGCCGGGCTGGACGGTTTGGCACCGATCATGGTTGGTAGAGGGGATTTTATAATGCCCTTGATGAGCTGGATTTTTCTGCTACCGGGATTATATCTATTGCTAAGTGATCGATAGACAGAGACTTCACTACTAACCTCCTCACAATTATGCACCCTACCGAGCTCAAACTGCAACTAATGTTGATGCTGTCAGTTTATTGCTGAAGGCGACCCATTCATCATTCACTTTGTAGTTGCTTAACCAAATGGTTACATCCTCAGCAGGCATAGGGCGTGCGATCCCATAGCCCTGAGCCTGTTCACAGCCCATTTTTAGCAGCATCAAGCCATGCTCGTTAGTTTCAACGCCTTCAGCAATCAAGTCCAGATTAAAAGCATTTGCTAATCCGATTACGCCATTAATAATGGCGTAATCGTCTGCATCACTCAGCATATCTCGTACAAAGCTTTTGTCTATTTTAATAGCGTTGGCTGACAGGTTTTTCAAATGGGTCAGTGAAGAATATCCGGTACCAAAATCATCCAGAGCAATCGAGACACCGTAGCTATTCTGACAAGTTGCAATAATAGTACTGATCGTATTTACATCACTTAAGGCGCTACTTTCTAGTATTTCTAACTGTAAACGATTAGGTTGAACAGCAGGATAGCGTGCTAAAGCCGACTCAAGCTCAGCTATAAAAGTTGGGGACAGCAGATGGTGAGAAGCTATGTTGACACTGACTTCGAGAGCGATGCCTTGCTTATTCCAGTCGTCCAGTTGTTGCAGCCCTTGATTGATAACCCAGTTACCTATTTGAATTTCTAGCGCTGCGCCATCGATCAAAGGCAAAAAGTCCAGTGGTGGGACGAGGCCTTTTTGAGGGTGTAACCAGCGCAGCAACGCTTCAGCGCCAAAAACCTCCCCAGTGCGCATATTCACCTTGGGCTGGTAATACAAAACCAAATCATTGTTAATTAAAGCCTGCTGTATTTCATCTAACAAATGCGTTTTTTCTTTTAACTTTTGGTCCTGTTCTGCATTAAAAAAGTGGAATTGATTTTTGCCTGCTGATTTAGCTTGATACATCGCTTGATCAGCATGGCGTAATAAAGTGCCAAGATCGGCATTATCGGTTGGATAGAGAGTCACGCCAAGTGATGCGCTGATTTCAAATTTGTGTTCACTAATCACATAGGGCAGAGCCAGTGCGTTCTGAATTCGACTCAGTATTTGTTCGCAATGAGCGATTGATTTAATGCCCCCTAGTAATAGAGTAAATTCATCACCACCTTGGCGTGACGCGGTGTCGCCTTCTCTCAGAACGGTTTTAATACGCTTCGCTACTTCCATGAGTAATTGATCACCCATGTCATGGCCATGGGTGTCATTGACGGATTTGAAATCATCCAGATCGAGAAAGCAAACGGCCAGTTGATTACTAGTGCGTTTACAGTGGGCAATAACTTGAGAAAAACGATCGGCAAATAACACACGATTAGGTAAATTGGTCAAAGGATCGTAATGCGCTAACTGTTCCAACTGTTGTTGCTGCTGTTTACTTTCAGTAATATCAGACAATAAATAAACATAGTGTGTCGTAAGACCTGACTCATTTGTTAAGGCAGAAACAGTGAGTTTTTCTGCGAACTGATCGCCATTTTTTTTGAGGCTCCAAGTCTCACCGCGCCAATACCCCCGCTCTTTAATTGACTTCAACATGTCGACAAAAAAGTCAGGGGGTTGAATCGTCCAATTAAGCTTTTGAGGATTGTTGCCCACCGCATTCTCATAGCTATAGCCGGTAATTTTTGTGAAAGTTGGGTTGACGTCAACAATAGTACCCGTTGCATCGGTAACCATAATTCCTTCGTGTGCTTGTTTGAAAAACCGAGCCGCGAGTTGTAATTGGTCTTCATCCCGCTTACGTTGGCTAATGTCACGGAAACTGGTGCGATAACCTAAGGCTTCCCCATTATCATTTTTAATCGACTGCCATGAACCGCCCATCCAAGTTAGCTGCCCATCTTTTCGAATAATCCTAAACGATAAATCATTTTCCGAGGCGCCATGGGCAGCCAGTTCCAGTTTGCTGATAATGACTTCTCGATCATCTGGGTGAATGATTGGAAGTGGATAGTCATCCATGGCGTAGCAATCCTCAACTGTATAGCCACTCAAATGTTCAACCGCTGGATTGACCCAATGTAAGGTGTTGTTCGTGCTAAGCCAGCTTTCCCAGTTGTGGGTGTAATCAGCAATCGCACGAAAACGCTGTTCGCTGTCCTGCAATGCATTGTAGAGTTGCTTTTGTTTCTGCCGAACCTTTGCATCCGCCAACGCACGCTCTATCGCATGATTCAGGCGGCCCATGTCATGTTTCATAATGTAATCATGGCAGCCGGCTTTCATTATCTGGACTGCAGCGCTCGCAGTGAGCTGGCCCGATACAACAATAAATGGCAGATCAAGTCCGCTCTCATGCAGTAATTGCAATGCAGGAAAAGGACCAAAATTCGGTAGCATGTAATCGCAGAGAACGATATCCCATTGCTTATCCAGTTCACCTAACTTCATCGCATCCAGAGCGAGGCGCATAGCGAAAGCATCTTCTACCCGTTCGTAGATCAGCTCATGGCCAACTGAACGTAAGTATTCGCTTACCAGAAAGGCATCGTCCTCAGAATCTTCTATCAGTAGAATATGAATGGGTCTTGCTCCTTGCTTTATATTATTGACGCTTTGGTGGTCCAGAATTTAACAATAACCAGTAAAGACCAAGCCGTTGGACTGCCACGATGAACTCGGAAAAATCCACAGGCTTACGCACATAGCTGTTGGCACCTTGGGTGTAGGCAGCGACTTTATCTTCGTCTCTGTCAGAGGAAGTTAGCATAACAACTGGGAGTAATTTAGTTCTATCATCAGCTCGGATTTGACGCAATACCTCATGCCCATCTAGACGGGGCAGATTGATATCCAATAGAATAACGGTCGGCATATCGTCCGTATCACGCCCGGTGTGCTCGCCAGTAGCAAACAGATAGTCAAGTGCTTCCACGCCATCAAAAGCAACGATAACTTCATTATAAATATGGTTGTCCTTTAGCGCCGTTATGGTTAGCTCAACTTCATCGGGATTGTCTTCAACTAATAAAATTTGTCCTGTCATAGTTTATTATCCTCTGTTAAATCACGGCTAGTTGAAATAGTAAAGAAGAGTGTCGCTCCCTCTCCTACTTGGCTGTCGGCCCAAACCCGTCCGCCATGACGACGGACAATCCTTTCCACTATCGCCAAACCAATGCCGCTACCATCAAACTCTGAGGCCCGATGCAGACGTTGGAACGGTAAAAATAATTTATCAGCATAATTCATGTCGAACCCGACACCATTGTCTCGTACAGAAAAGATGACCTCATCCTCATTTTTTTCAGCAGTCACTTCTATGCGGGGATGATCAGTATACGAGGTAAACTTAAAAGCATTCTTCAAAAGGTTGGTGATTAATATCTGTATCAAATTTTTGTCTCCCAATAGCTGAAGGCCCTTAGCAATCAAAATATCGGCTTTATACTCGGGTTGTTGGTCCTTTAATTCCTTTATCACATCTTTGCAAAGGTTCGTCAGGTCAACGGTGGTAGGGGATAAGCGGGTTCGAGAAATGCGCGAAAGTCCTAACAGATCATCGATTAGTTCTGACATGCCCTTCGCTGCCAACACAACGCGTTGCAGATAATGCCTAGCTTGCTCGTCAAGTTGGTCCTTATATTTATTTTGCAGAAGTTGACTAAAACCAGAAATGCTACGCAAAGGTTGGCGCAGATCGTGTGAGGCAGAATAGGTAAAGCTCTCTAGGTCTTTATTCGCAATATCAATCTCCTGAATCTGCCGCTGCTGTTGTTTATTGAGTTTTATTACCTGTGCTTCTGATCGCTGTAGTGTAATGATGCTTTGCGTAAGCTTGTCTGCCATATGATTGAAGGCGTTGGTCAATATGCCTATCTCATCCTTGCCGGTAACTATTATCGGTCTGGGATAATTGGAAGCCTGTGTTGATAGATTCACTACCGCACGTGTCAATTCACTTAGTGGCCGAGTGATGCCAAGCACTAGACTCCACCCACTGACAATTATAAGCAATAGTACTAACCCCGTGATGATCCATATCCTTGCTACCTCAGTGTTATAAGTTTCATATCTTAGTGCTAATGAGTTATCCAGCTGGGTTTCCTGTAGCTGTAGGAAACTGCTCATCAGCCGATCTAATTGGTCGACCTCTGGGCGTAACTGTAGGCGAATGATGTCAGCAGAATTCTGTTGCTGATCTCTCCGAGAGTTCTTTAGAACAGCCGCAATAATGGGCCCGATAGAATTAAACTGATTTATTGCATTGAGCAGTTTTTCTTTCCCATTGGGGCGAAGGTTAATTAGAAGAAGTTTATTCAGTTGCTCTTCGACATAGCGGCGTTGTTCAATGATGACTATATTAAATGTTTGCATTTCCAAAGAGTCGGTTGCAAACATATGATTGAGGACAGCTCGGTTCAACGCGATAAGACCACTATTGGCATTAGCGACGATTCGCGCTGGTATGAAATCGTCCGTCAAGGAGCGTTCTAAAGCCAAATTTAATGCAGACATGCCCGCAACACCACGCCAACTAACAATAATTAAAGCCAAAACCATCACACTCAAACCGACAATGAGTTTCGTACGGATTGACGTATTTTGTAGGTTTATTAAAAATGGAGAAGGAAGCAAAATGCTCACTCGTTATTCCTTATAATGTTAATGATTTGTTAGCCATTCCTAACAAAACGAAATCTGGATATTGCTTAAGTTTAAGTTAGGGTTAAAACTATACGATTTAAGTAGGGCAGATTTGTAAAGTATTATAGCTTGATTATGACGTCAAAAGAAAAAAATAACTTTTCCCGCGATTGCGGCGTCACCGGCTGTTGTGCTACTCGACAATTGCGACTGCATTGTTCTCATTAGTTACGTCCATGAAACGATGTATAATCGACGTAACGCACATAAGCTCTGAACTCGAATCTACAGTCACTTCAAGTGCACTGTGGTTCTCCGCCCGACGGTTCCTTGAACTCATTGACATGGATGGCATAGATGCCTATTTTTCAGAAGTAAAAATAGGTCACAAAAAACACTAGTTTTTGAGGTACTCTTAAGACCTTTGCACTCACTTTATTAGCAATGTAGTGATTGAGTTTGAGTTTGAGTTTGAGTTTGAGTCAGAAATTTAATGCATTTAATACTACAGCCCAACCTACGTGTTAGACTAACTTTTAGTTTCAATTAATTCATATCTTTGTTTATTACCATTTACTTATTTCATAAACTTAAAACCGGAATATCCATGAAAGTAGCTTATATTTTTTCGACTCAGGGTCACTCAGTTTCATTCAAGCTTGCAAAAATGATTTTACCCCAACTCGAAGACGGCACCCATGGCGTAGAAGTCGTTGGCATGTTTTTCTTTGAAGACAATAATTACGTTTTGCAAGAAGGCAATCCAATTGGAGAGCGGCTTGCTGCTCTGGCTAACTCAAAAGGCATGTTACTAATGGGTTGTGACCAGTGCTGCGAAGAGCGTGAAATTGAAGACGGGTTAGTCGAAGGCGCAGTCATTGGCTGTTTTCCAAAACTGTACGACGCTTTATCGGGTAATATGCCAGATCAAATAATCACTCTATAGTTGTCTTCGTCATTTTGGTGCTAGTATCGGTGTCAAAGTTTAAAGACTCCGTTACTGCCCAAAACTTCCTATTAGATTTGACCCCAATAATTCTCATTTAGGATTCAATTCTAAATATTGCTTTTCCAGTCGGGCTAGGCCGTAGGAAATATAGTTACTCTGTACCAAGCCAAGGACTACAGCGTTACCTTTACTGAGTGCGCTCGCAACTTCTGTTGTTTTACTTAACAGGATATCTGCTATGTTTTCAGGGTCAGACCTCGCAAACTCATACTAGATCCATGCAACCAAAAAGTAAAAGTGATTCCACATCTGTTTGAGTGCTGAATTGCCAATGATTCCAGCGATCAAATTATGCAGATCATGATTGACGAGCCAGTAATCAACAATGTTGAACTGTAGCGTTAACAGACTCCCTCTTTGCTGCAATTCGTGAGCGGTAATCTTCATTTTTTCATCAATTTTTTGGGATTCATTTGCCCTATACATTCGGCAATCTTAATACACATGCAGTAAATATCGCGTATTTCTAAAAAAGCTGAGTTCTGTCACTAGAGTACCGACACCATCTTTCGATTCAACCAGACCAGCATGTGCCAGTTGCTGTATTACCGATCTTATCGATGTCCTGTTAGCGCCGAATTCGGCGGCTAACACTGACTCTCTAAGAATAGCGCCCGGTAGGTAGTCGAGCAGGCAGATACGATTACGGATTTTTTGAAGATACTATCTGCAGGTGCTCGATCACTGCTTGGATACATAACTGTCACTAATTAATTAAATTCATGATTTAAATGGACATTTATTAAATATACTGGGTTGAAGTATACACCTTTCGTTAATTATACAAGGCCCAATACCATGCTAGAGCAAGCGCGCGAACGCACTATAGAATTCCAAAACCGGTTAACCGCAGCGGGAATTGAGACTGCAATTATTAACGATGAAAATACAATTGCCTACCTCTCCAGATTCTGGGGGTATCTTTCTGTCAAATTTGGTAGACCCACCTTTTTGCTGTTACGGTCAGGCGAAGTACCCTGCGTCATCACCCCATTGATGGAAAGCGAGATGGCCGGCAACATGACCTGGGACGACATGGGACCCAACCGCTGGGAAAATGTATTGTCGCGCGCAATAGGCAACATCGGTGTTGAGTTAGCCGTCTTACCCGCGGTAGTAAGGAACTGGTTTGATGACCAAATGCCCAGTACTAAACTGACCGATGTCGGTGCCATTATGGGCAATATGCGCATGATTAAATCATCTGAGGAGATCGATGGGATCCGCCAGACTGGCCAAATTGCAGGCGCCATGATGCAGGCCACCGAAGGCGCACAGGAATACGAAGCTGCGCTGGCAGTCATCGATGCGGGTACTCGAAAAGCAGCCGGTTTTTGACTGATCGTGGTTGGGAAGCTTTTATATCGCCGATGATTCACAATTTGCAGATTATGCAATCAGGTCATGACACATCGATGGTGCATCGACGCGCTAGCGTTAAAAAACTAGAAAAAGTTGATCCAGTCTACTTTTGTTTTGCAAAATGGGGCATGGGTTTTATATGCCAATCATGCTGGGGTCGAAAAAAATGCTCGCTATCTTAGCAACTGTTCTATTGAAGATCCCGATGGCACTGATGCGATCAGAGCAGGCAAAAAGCAGCAACTGATTATTGCCGAGATAAGTCTCGATGCGCTAACACGGGCTCAAAAACGTCTGCCTTAACTTAAAGGCGTGCCCCAAATTAGAGCTATTATTCATAAAGAGCGATAAACCGATGAACACAAAGGGTCAAGACACAAAGTCGATGGATAGCCGGATAGTTACGGCCATGTAGAAATGGCCCTCGCACCACTCGATAAATTAGCAAAACGCGCAACACCAACACCGTATAAGCGGCAAGTAATGGGGCCGCTCGACGGTCTAATCTGATTAATACGTTCGGCTTGATCGACTGAATCAATTTACAGGATACCTGTTATCGAAACGACATTGTTTTCAGAGCACTAAGAGACAAGAAAACTACGATTAGTCTTCAAGTAGTCGATGTAAATCTCTTCAAAGTTGTCGACAACCGACTTTTGCACAAACTCAAGGTCCAGCATCCGCTGGCTGAGCGCGCTCAATTTTGGAAGACTAGAAACTAGGTCTTTGTTAAATAAGCGCGCAAAAATTTCTAAACGAGTGAGCACTGGCGCAAGCGCAGCATCGACTAGGCTAAAACTGCCGCCATTAAAAAAACCATTATCTTTAATGATGTCTTCCAGTCGTTGTAATTTAGTGATCAACGATTCACGATGCTTGTCGAAGTCAGCGCTATTATCGGCAACCGACATTAAATACTGGTCGACTATCAGTTGGCTTGAGAATTCGATCCAGGCCCTGTCTTTCGCCTTGTCCAGCGCTGCGATTGGCATGATCGAGTCTGGCGTAATTTCATCGAGAAATTCATTGATCACCGCCGACTCAAACAGTACATCGTCGCCGTAACGCACAACGGGCACTTTTGCCAGAGGTGATATTTCCAGAAACCACTCAGGCGGATTGGCCAGATCGATATAAGTAATCTTGAAATCGATGTCTTTTTTTAATAAAGTGATGACTGAGCGCTGAACAAATGGGCAAAGATTAAAGCTGATTAGCTCTATGGGTTGTAACGACATTGATGCTTCCTTAAGTGGGGTGATTCGAGTTAAAAACCAAGCGTTAATCAGTAAGTTCAGCTAGTAAGGTTTGACCTTTAGTATCTTTAATATTGCACAATATAATTTGTTGACTATAGATGGTTTGTATACTGCAAACAACTGTGCACAGCTTTGCTAATACGTTACCGGGCGTGCTTTAATTAATTTGTCCCGACTAGGAAAGTACCTGACTTGACTAATTGTTCAATGACTAGCGCTATCGAAATCATTAATGCTTAAGAATGCCATTCTCTGCTTTGATTTTCTAAATAAGCGCTCAACGACACGCTGATATTACAAAACTAAGACGGGCATGACGACTCTATTGGCTGCTGGCAGAACAAAAATTAACGCCAGTAACGAGCTCAATCCGCCAGTCATATCGAATGAAGCGTCAACATAGAACGTTGATTGACGGCGATAAATCAATCAACGCTCAACCCTGCGTCTGCCTTAAAACTCAAAACGAAACGCTCAAAAAAGGCGGATCTAACCCTTTCTTGACTTAGCCCTGCTCTAACAAGTTTCGCAAATCAATTACCGCCGAATTCGCGCGCGAAATATACGACGCCATTACCAGTGAGTGGTTGGCAAACATCCCAAAGCCACTGCCGTTCATGATCATTGGGCTCCATAACTCGTCTTGCGTGCCTTCAAGTTCACGGATGATTTGACGAAGACTAACGAGAGAGTTCTTCTTTTGGAGGACGGATTCGAAGTCTTGTTCGATTGCTTTCAGAAAATGTATCAATGCCCAAGCGGCACCACGAGTTTCATAAAACACGTCATCAATTTCTGACCAAGGTGTTTTCACTGCAAATTGATTGCTAGTTTCGGTTGATTGCTCGGCTTCTGCATCGCCCGCCAAATCGGTGTTAAAACGGGTTTGTCCAACACTGGCGCTCAGTCGCTGCGATAGACTGCCCAATCGTTTCGATACCTGACTGAGCCAATCTTTTAAGTTATCTGCCCTGGCATAGAATTGAGCCCCTGGATTGCCCGGGTTTTGCAGGCGATTCAGGTAGCCATACAATGCATCGACACCGTCTTGGTACTCGCCTTCAGTCGTTGGGAGCACCCAGGAGCTGTTATCAAAATTGAATTGTGGTTCAGCAATAATCAAATCTGTATCTTCAGTCGACTGTGATTGTGACCGGCTGAAGTCATTACGCATGGCACGCGCAATATCACGGATTTGAACCAATGCGCCAAATTCCCAATTCGGAATATTATCCAGAAAGATAGAAGGGGGTAAGACATCGTTACTGAGATAACCGCCCTGTTTATTGAGCAAGGTTTCCATAGCAACAATAATGCTGCTAGTGGTAATACTGCCAGTGACGATAGAAGCATTAGCGTCTGGTACGCGTTCGGCAGCGGCGGCTACCACATCGAACGATCCAGGCTCTTGGCTCCAGTAATACCCAAACCCGAGGAAAATGAGTAACAGGATAATAACTGGCAAAACCAGCCTAGCCTTCCAGCTTTTGCTTTGACGATTGTTATTTTGCCAGTCGGCAAAAGTGTTTTTCCACGCTGTTAGTTTGTTTTTCATTGTCTTGATTCAATACCTGATTCATGCCACATTGAAATCATTATAAACGGCGATGCCCTACAATTGCACGCTTTGTAAATTCGCCAGCGAATTGTCTTATTCGTAAACCCAACAAGACGACAGGCCTAACGGGCCAATAGACCCAAAAGGAAAAAATTATGTCAGGACTCATCAGAAAAAGCATCAAATTCTGTCTTACGGTGATTGGTGTCGCAGTGATATTTGTGGTCGCCATCGGCGCTGTTTTTATTGCTACCTTCGATGCCAATCAATATAAGCAGGATTTGAGTGACTTGGTTCGTGAAAACACAGGGCGAGATTTACAATTTTATGGTGATGTTGGGCTGAGCTTTTACCCCGCTCTGGGGATGGAACTCGGGGCATTAAGTCTGTCGAATGCCGTTGGTTTTGACAGTGCGCCAATGGTCAAAGTTAACAAGGTCAGCGTTAGTGTTGACGTCGCCTCGATCATTGCATTCAGTCCTGAAATTGATCAATTGATACTCGACGGCCTCAATATCAACCTTCAGAAGAATGTTAAGGGCATTACCAATTGGGATGATTTAACAAAGACAACGGCTTCTCAATCCTCTAGTACTGATGCAGCATCATCGACAGGCAGCCCAAGTAGTGAGCCGATGAAAATCAGCGGAGCTTTTGGCGGGTTGAATATAACCAATGCCCAATTATCTTGGGTAGACGCGCAGGCGGATGCAGAATATCAGGTTTCAAACCTCACCATTAAAACGGGGCGAATGACGCCAGATGCGCCTTTTGATTTAAATATGCAGGCCACACTCGGAAGCAAAGATGACATAAAAGCAACGTTTGATCTTGCCGCGCAGATCCAGTATTTGTTTGATAAAGGACAATTAAATCTGAGCGATCTAGACGTCAATATTTCAGCATCTGGTGCGCCATTGCCTTTGGGGGAAATGCAGGTGGGCATTACTTCAGAAGTAATCGAATTAAATCCACAGCGTCGCTCAGCCTTTTTAAAAGGGCTGTCCTTAACGCTGGATGACAATGAAATAAAGGGTGATGTGACTGTCAGCGACACTTCGCAACCAGCGCTCAATTTCAAACTGACATCGGATAACTTGGATATCGACGCACTACTCGGTACGCCGCCCGTGCAGTCTGGAGCAGCAACCAAGACCGAAGCAGAGCCAGAAGTGGTCGACGCAGCCGAACAGGACATCCAGATCAGCTTGCCGATGGACTTGCTGCGAACCATCCGAGTTGAAGGCGAACTAGCGGTGAAGCAACTAAAAATACAAAACCTGTTGATGCGCGATATCGACTTTGCTATATCGGCGAATGAGGGTGTTGTTAACCTCGACCCAATCAAAATGAATTTATACGATGGCAACTTCTCGGGTCAGCTACGAATCGATGCGAGAGGCGATTTACCCAAGTACCGAGTGAATAAAAACATTAAGGGCGTTCAAATTGGAAAGCTGTTGACTGATTTCAGTGGTGAAGACCGCATTAGCGGTAAGCTCAATGCCAATGTTTCCGTTATTACTCAGGGTGAATGGTTGAGCGCACTGAAGAAAAATAGCAACGGAGACGTCAAGCTCACCTTTAAAGATGGTGCGTTAAAAGGCTTTAATATCCGCTATTCAATCGATAAAGCAAAAGCCAAATTAAAGGGTAACCCAGCGCCTTCACCCCAAGGTAGAAAAACAGATTTCTCTTCCCTTGAACTAAGCGGGCTGATTAAGAAGGGTGTTTTCATTAGCAACGATCTTATTTTGCAAGCGCCATTCATGCGAGTCGGTGGCGAGGGACAGGTCGACTTGAATAACAATACCGTGAATTATCTGATAAACGCCAAACTAGTCGGAACCACCAAGGGGCAAGCGGGGGGAACTGCCGATGCCTTATCTGGCCTGTTAATTCCAGTTAGGATCGATGGTCCATTCGCCAACCCAAAAATTGATGTGCAGTTGGATGAGATGCTAAAAAACAAAGCGGCACAAAAAGCGGCTGAATTGAAAGCTAAGTTACAGGCTGAACTAGACCAGCAAAAGGCTGCGATAGCAGAACAGAAGGCCGCGTTGCTAAAGCAGATTGCTGTAGAGAAAGCGAAGCTTAAAGAAGCCAGCAAACTGGAGCTCGAAAATAGAAAAAAAGTATTAGAAGCAAAAGCGAAGGCTAAAGTAGAAGAAGCCAAAACGAAATTATTGAACCAGTTGTTTGACTAAATGAGCCACTTTTCGAATAAACAAAAAACAGCTTTTTCTGAGTCAGCTCTTAGCTGGTTCGACCGCCATGGTCGAACCGAACTACCCTGGCAAACCAACAAAACGGCTTATCGAGTCTGGTTGTCGGAGATCATGCTACAACAGACGCAGGTTGCGACCGTCATTCCGTATTACCAACGTTTTTTGCAAAGCTTTCCAACGATTCAAGCCTTGGCCGATGCTAACATCGACCAAGTTTTGCAGCATTGGCAGGGTTTAGGTTACTACGCCAGGGCGAGAAACTTACATCGTGCTGCACAGATCATGCGAGATGACTATCAGTCTGAATTCCCCTTAGATATGTCCGACGTGCTAGCGCTACCGGGGATTGGTCGCTCTACCGCAGGCGCAATCCTGACCTTTGCTTGCAATCAGGCTTGGCCAATACTGGACGGCAATGTGAAGCGCGTGTTGGCACGTTGTTTTCAAGTCGAAGGCTGGTATGGCAAAGCAAAAACCATGACAGAACTCTGGCAAATAAGCGAGCAACTAACGCCCACCAAAAACACCGATAATTTTAATCAAGTGATGATGGACCTTGGGGCGCTGGTTTGCTTGAAGTCAAAACCAAACTGTGAAAGTTGCCCGTTGACAGGAAGCTGCCTGAGCTTCAAAAATGACACTCAGCACCTCTATCCTGAAAAGAAACCTAAAAAGAAAGCAAAGCCACAAAAACAAACGCTAATGTTATTACATCGTTATCAAAACCAGCTGTTGTTATATCGTCGGCCACCAGTCGGAATCTGGGGCGGCTTGTGGTCCTTACCCGAAGTTGAGTCAGACCAGCATTTGAATGAATGGCAAAGCCAACATTTGGGATCTACCAAAGCACCAAAGGAAGTCAAGGTAGATTGTCTGCGTCATCAATTTACCCACTTTAGCCTAGATATATCAGTCGCAATTATTGAGTTAGATCAGTTGCCCACGAGAGTATCTGATAATACTAATTTTGAATTTATCGACCAGCAGGCATTAGCCAACTATGGTTTACCCACAGCCGTAAGCAAAATATTGGCGCTAACGTTATCGACCAGCTAAATTGTAACAAACTGCTGCTAATCAAAGTGGTGATTAGCCAGTTGGGGCAGTTAAACAACTGGCTAATCATATTTCTGTTGGCCCCAAAACGAATAGACACTACGGCTTTGCCGACAGGGATATTGGTATGGCGCTAGAGCAGGATCTAAAGATAACCATTCAATTTAAGTTGGCTTATTTAAAGCTTCTTCAGACATTTTCATTGATGCTTCCAGTACCGCAAGCTCCGTAGTTGAAATCGCATCATGGTGATAATAAAGGCGAATATCGAACTCCATGTCCCAATGTTCGGCACCAGCCCGACAGAGTGTCCCTTGCTCTAAGTCTCTTGTAATAGTCGATTTAGGTAACCAGGCAAGACCCAACGATTCTTTTACCATGGACTTCAGCATATGCGAGTAGGCATTTTCGTAACGTCGAGAAAGAAAACACTGGTGTGATTTACCTTGAATTAATTGATTAACCACTTTTCCAAATAGAGAATCGTGTGCATAAGCAACAAAAGGCAGCGGATCTTCAATAGAACCAGGAAGACTGAACAACGGCGTTTTGTCAGGTTTGGGAACGGTTACTGGAATCAGCTGTTCTTTGCCGACCGTTGTGTACTTAAATTTTTTCGTGTCTAACGGTAAGGTAAGCGCGCCATTGGCATAACAGAATAGATAGTTAACGTGGCCCCGATTGAGTAGATCAATGCAATCACTGAGTTTTTCAGAGGTGAGGCGAATGTAGACCTTGCCCAGTTTAGCTTCGAGTCGCTTTGCCCAATCCAGAAAAAGGGTTTGTGCAATCGAGTTTTGTGCGGCAACGGAAATTTCGGTTTGGCCATCCGAGTTCAATGCATTAGCGGCTTCTCTAGCATTGTATAACCGTCGCAATATGAGTTCAGCTTCTGGGAGGAAGACACGGCCTTGTGGCGTTAAATTAAATGTCTTGCTGCCACGGTTAATTAACCCAGTTCCAAGCCACTCTTCGAGTGCTTTGATACGGCGGCTTAACGCTGACTGAGTAACACGTCGTTCGCGGGAGGCTGCCGTGAAATTTTCCAACGTTGCCAAACAAACGAAATCTTCGAGCAATTTTATATCCACCGACTTTCCCCGAGTTTTTTGATGGTGCTGAGTTTATTTATTATTATAAATGCCCTTTTTTAGTGAAAGACTGACGTTGCCAGAGTCCGATAATCGACGCAAGTTATTTAAGACTATAATAAAATTACTAAATTATAGTCAGTTTTTACCATTAACATCATGAGGTTACTGAGTATCGATACCTATTTTTCTGAACCAGACCGATTTGGAATAGCAGCAGTCCAAATAAGCATTGGCGAATTTAAATAAAAAAAGGGATATTTATTCCCGTTATCAATGAAATTTTACGACTCATAGGTCGGTTTTCAGTGATCAACAGTTTAAAATATTTTTTCAGGCGCTGCTGAGCAACCGTTAAGAGTTGTCATTAGTTAAGTCAGTATTTAATAAGTAAAAAATAAATAATCATTGAGGATTCAATAATGAAAAAATCAGTCATAAGTTTAGCACTGGGTGTTGCCATTGGACTGTCGTCGACAGTGGCACTTAGCGCAGAAAAGGTCAACATCGGTGCACCGTCCTGGACCGGCGCGCAAGCAATAGCGGCATTGTTACAAGCGGTTGTCGTAGAGCGTATTGGTGGTGAGGCCAATTTAGTCCCTGGCAACAATGCGACAATCTTCCAGGGCATGCATCAGGGCAAGGGTGATATCGATGTGCATCCAGATGTCTGGTTGCCTAACCAGCAAAGTTTCACTAAAAAATACGTCGATGAGGCTGGAACAGTTCAACTGAGTGATAATGCCTATGAAGGCAATCAGGGATTTTGCGTGCCAGAAGAGTTTGGTAAAGCCAATAGCATTACCGACATTGCTGATTTAGGTCGTCCAGATGTCGCCGCAAAAATGGATAGCGATGGTAATGGTAAAGGCGAAATGTGGATCGGAGCGCCAGGTTGGGCATCTGCCAATGTTAACGAAGTAAAAGTTCGTGATTACGGTTTACTGCCGTTTATTGAGCCTGTCCGCGCCGAGGAAAGCGTAAAAACAGCGCGAATCAAAGATGCCATCGCTAAAAATGAAGGCTACGCATTCTATTGCTATAAGCCTCATGCAGTTTGGTACATGTTCGATGTTTACATGCTGTCAGAACCTAAGTTTGATTCTGCCAAATATAAAATGGTTCAACCTTCTGACTCACCCGATTGGTATACCGAATCAAAGGTAGCGACCAAGGACGCACTGAAAAATGTTCAAATCGCTTGGTCTAAATCACTCAATGCGCGTTCTCCAGCGATTGCAGAATTCTTCGCGAATTTCTCGTTAACTGCGGATGATGTAAGTGCCTTCGCGTATGAAGTGGGCGGCAAAGGTAGAAAAGCGTCAGACGTTGCGAGCGAGTGGATTAGCAAAAACCCTGAGCGTGTCGATGCTTGGTTAGGTCTGTAACAAAAAAAAGGATACCAACACTGTGTCGTTCATCCAGGCTGTTTGAGTCTGGATGAACTTAAGCGGCTCAGTGCCCCACCCCTCTGTTCAACTTTCCTCAGGATAGACCATATGTCTCAAGCAGTGAACGAGTCATCGACCGAAACCGTTCTTAAAATTTCGAATGTCTGGAAGATATTCGGTGACAAGGCCAACGAGGCATTGCGTGCGATTAAACAAGAGGGTCTAACTAAGTCTCAAGTACTCGAGACATACAATGCCGTAGTCGGTGTTGCAGACGTCAGCTTCGAAGTAAAGAAAGGTGAAATTTTTTGTGTCATGGGTTTGTCCGGCAGCGGCAAATCGACACTGGTGCGTCACTTCAACCGATTACTAGAACCAACCGCAGGCGAAATTCTAATCGATGGCACCGATGTGATGGCACTCGACACAAAAGCGCTACAGGAATTTCGCAATCGAAAAATAGGCATGGTATTTCAAAACTTTGCATTATTGCCGCATCGCTCGGTACTGGACAACGTCGCCATGCCACTTGAAATACGCAAGGTCAACAAAAATCAAAGAATGCGCCTAGCTGCTGATATGCTCAAAACAGTCGAGCTAGACGCATGGGGGAACAAGTTTGCTCATGAATTATCAGGTGGCATGCAACAACGTGTTGGACTAGCGAGAGCCCTAGCCGCCAATCCAGAAGTATTGCTAATGGACGAGCCTTTTAGCGCGCTTGATCCACTCATACGCCGCCAGTTACAGGACGAATTTATTAAACTGTCTGCCGTAATGAAAAAAACCACTATTTTCATCACTCACGATCTTGATGAAGCCGTCAGAATTGGACATAGAATAGCCATCATGCGTGATGGCCGTGTCGTTCAAATTGGCACAGCTGAAGATATTGTAATGAACCCAGCAGATGATTATGTTGCTGATTTTGTTGCCGGTATTTCGAGGCTAAAAATAGTACGGGCTCATGCCATTATGCAGCCGATAGAAAAATTCGTATCGGCCGCAGGACGCATTCCCGACAACGCGCCCCGAGTGGATGAGAGCGCATCGCTAAGCGAACTCATTAAACTAGCCATCAATGACGAAGCACCCATAGTCGTACTAGACAAAGGTAAAGAGATCGGTGTGATCATGCGTCCTGATATCCTCCAGACGGTTATAGATGGAGCGGAAACATCATGAAAGATACTAATCAAGATGCGGCAATAGACTCTAACGTAGCGGCATTCGAAGCCGAACGAGACGCCCAAATTACGCGCTTTGTCCGAACCAACCCAGCTTATTACCGTAAACAGTTTGCCAGAATTGGCAGTGAATCAAATTTTGCCTGGACCTTCAATCTTTGGGCGGGTGTATTTGGATCTATCTGGTTTGCAGCGCGTAGCATGTGGAATTGGGGCCTTCCTTTCCTCATTCTAGAGACATTCGCCATTGTCCAAATCGTCCGAGGTTTTTTTGGCGACCTGTCCACTGAAGCCTGGCAGCGTATCGCTCAAATAGAAGGTACACTCGATCTGCGTCGGCAACAGCTCGCGTCGGCAATTGAAAACAGCACCGACAAAATAGCGGTTTATCAGCGAACCGTCGAATCTCTGGAAGAGGCCATCGGCGGAATCCGACTCGAGGCTGAACAGCTCGAGGGCACGGGAATCTGGATAGCCTGTGGCGGTATCGTCGCCTTACTGGCGATTAAAGTCGTTCAGGCAGTGATCGCCAATACGCTGCTCGAAAAACGCTTTTCAGACTGGCTATCAGATTCTGAAATCGTATCAGGCATGGCCGCCAAGC
>CAWVZP010000005.1:0-41460 GCA_963934675.1 uncultured Gammaproteobacteria bacterium
GCCTAGATTCATTAAACTCCATGCCACGACCACGAAATGAAGATACGTATCCGCCAGACATCTGTGCTTTAACCGATTTTAAATCAAGTGGAATTTTTTTAGCGTCCCGACTCAGACCAATCAAGGTCGATTGCCTGATTCGAACAATATCATCACCAGCTTCAGATACTTGCGTCATTATTTTTTCAACTCCGACTGTGAAACCTATGGAACCGCAACTCGCCCTATTAATTCTGCAATAAAGCGATCTGGCGTTATACCTTCTGCCTCGGCTTCAAAGCTGAGAATGATACGGTGGCGCAATACATCCGGCGCAATGATTTGAATATCTTCCGGCGATACAAAGTCACGACCATTGAGCCAAGCATAGGCTCGGGCGCATCTATCAAGCGCCATTGTCGCACGCGGGCTAGCACCATACTCAATCCAGCCGGCTAGGTCGTCGCCATATCTTTCGGCACTACGCGTTGCCAACACTAACTCTATTAAATAGCCTTCAAGACTTTCATCGAGATAAATATTGAGTACTTCTTGGCGGGCGTCGAGTAACTCTTTCTGACTGATTGATGACGACTTTGATTCAGGCTTCGCTGATTGATCAAGCTCTCGATGAGCTAGTGCTTCTTGACGGGTCAATTGCAGGATCTGCTTCTCTTGATCCGCATTCGGAAAACCAACACTGACATGCATTAAAAAACGATCCAATTGTGCTTCCGGTAGTGGGTAGGTGCCTTCCTGCTCGATTGGATTTTGAGTCGCCATCACTAAAAACACCTCAGGCAATAAATAGGTTTCAGAGCCAACGGTTATTTGGCGCTCTGCCATCGCTTCGAGCAATGCAGACTGAACTTTAGCCGGTGCGCGATTAATTTCATCCGCCAAAACCAGGTTATGGAATAGTGGACCCTTTTGAAAGTTGAAACTGCCGTCCTGAGGTCGATATATTTCGGTACCTGTTAAATCGGCGGGTAGTAAATCAGGTGTAAACTGAATACGATGAAAGTCACCCTCAATACAATCCCCAAGGACTTTAATAGCGCGAGTCTTAGCTAAGCCTGGTGCGCCTTCAACCAATAAGTGACCATCCGCAAGAATGGCAATTAATAGTCGATCAATGAGCTCAGTTTGACCGATTATCTTCTCACTAATCGATTGTTTTAATTTCAATATTGCCTGCTGGGACAAAATAGCCTCTCTTATTTTTTAAACGTTTGTTGGACTCGATGCTTCAATCTAGGGCGGCTCTAAAAATAACCATTTTTCATAACTATCTTAGTTCTGGCACCAAAATTTGAGGAACTGAGACGTTAACAGTCAAGGCAACGAAGCAATCGCCGCAATGTGAATTTTTAGAGATTGCCGCTAGTTGGTTGGCAGATGGCCCGTCTTAACCCAGATGACGGTCTCTTCTTCAACGAAGGGGCAATGCTCACTTTTATGCGGACTTCGTATCCAGCTATCTTTAGGATAACTATCATATTCATCAATAAATGTACCTGAAAGAACGTAAATTTCCTCTCCGCCAAAGTGCATATGGGGTTGAAATTTTGAATGAGGAGGCCAGCGCACTAAAGCGATACTTTCATTTTCAAATTCATGCAAGGGCATGACCTGTAATTTACCCTGGCCAGGCAACCATTGTGCTGATTTTGTATCGATTCGGACTTCGTCGCTATCATCCGGATCAAACTGGTCCAGCTTTACGAATAATGTACAGCCCTGCTGGCTAAATGGAACGTGCTTAGAACCCGGCGGGTTTCGTAAATAGGTACCGGCAGTATAGTCACCGTATTGATCTGAAAAAACCCCATCGAGCACAAAAATTTCTTCACCGAAAGGATGGCTATGCTCTGCGAATGAACAACCAGGGTCGAAACGGACAAGGCTCGTGGTATGACCATGCTCTAGCGCTTCCCTTGCCAATGGTTTACGCCACACACCGTCACTAGGGCTGCCTTGCCATGTTTGGTCCGCAGTTTTGATGACAACCGTTCTATTTAAATCCATATTCAACATCAAAAATACCTTAGTGGTGGCTCGTTTTTTTAAGTTTCATGTTTTTGGGTTTTGGCTGCCACTTGAAACACCAATTATTGATTTCCAAATAGCCATAAAGTTTCAATCCTAAAACCTGCTATTTTACAAAAAATTCAGCGTTAATCGAAACTAACTTTAATGCGCTCGCCATTAACTGTATTTGAAACCTCGATAATACGAACTATTGCCTCAGCCACTTTGACAGGCGAGGCTAACAAACCCATGTCTTTACGGTGCTTGAATTGTTCAAGTGATGGAAAGTCCTCAATACTAGATTGTCGAATGACTGATTGCATGCCGGTGTCGATTAGCCCTGGATCAACATTAACAACTTTAAAGGGTTGGGACTCGGCGTCCTGCTCCTTGGCAACAGAGCGAATAAAATGCTCCAAGCCGGCTTTAGCCGCACAATAAAGTGACCAACCAGCACGTTCGCCCAGAGCGGCACCAGACGAAATACTAGCCAGTGTTTTCTTACCGCTATGCTGTTGAAAATACCGCAACACCTCAGTCATAAAAACAATGCCCGAGACAAAATTAGTGTTTAAACTGGCGATGACTGACTCGATGTCTTTTTTCGAAACCGGCCCGACGGGATTTAAAGTGCCCGCATTACTGATAACTACTATTTCCTGCCATTCGCGCTGTGCTAGCGGCGTTAAGGCTTCACTAACAATTTGACTCGTGTCTTTGACCGACGCCAGATCAATAGTAACCGAGTACGCATGCGGTGCCGTTCGGGAGAATTCAACAACTTCAAAATCTAACGCTAGATATTGCTCACAGAGCCTTTCGCCTAACCCTTTTGAACCACCGCTGATGATTGCTAATTTCATATTATAAATCGCATATTTTATTGGCACTCTAAATTTAAACTCAATTCTAACGCCAAAACGGTCAATCAGACAGGCTATTCATCTGAAAATTCACATAGCCCGCAGTTATGAATTGTAGGCGATGCCTGCTCTGACAACAGTCGTTTTAAAGACTGAGACCTCCAGCGTCCATGAGCGCTTGGCATTCCAGTCGTCCGGCAAGACACTGCTCGCCTGCTTCGCTTAGCTATTTGATATATCTGGCAAGAAGCAGACCGGCACAATCCTTTTTCGAGGACATTAATTTTATACGTTGTAAAAGGTTATTCGTTGTACCATATATTATTAAATTCTTTACCTTTAAATAAGCCGGCCTATAAGCGATGTGTTTTTAAATGAAGTGGTTTGTCTACATCATTGAAGCGAGTGACAACTCTTACTACACCGGTATCACTACCGATGTAGATCGGCGTTTCAATGAGCATTGTTCAAACACTTTAGGAGCCAAGTATTTTAACGGCCGATCACCCACTAAAGTGATTTACCAGGAACCGGGGCATACCCGTAGTAGTGCCAGCAAACGAGAATATGAGATTAAACAGCTTAGCCGTCGTCGGAAGGAAATATTAATTCATGGCAGTGTCTTAAGTCTGGCCGAGTGAACTTCTAATAATTCATGTACAATTTTATTACTAATTCTCATTCAAAATAATAAAGGCAAGAAAAATGAAAAAAATAATAATCTCCATTGTCAGCTGGGTTATCGCATTATGGGCGGCCAAGGTTTTCCTTTCATCCATACCTTATAAGTTTTCGGGTCATCCTGATACGCAGCATATTTTCAGCACTATTGGGGAATGGTTAAAAGGCTTCATTGGTGATACTGCTGGCGGGCTCTTTTCTGAACAGGGTGCTGTTGTGATTGGCAGTGCCGAATTGATCACCTCGGTTATCTTACTGTCGCCGGTTGTGTTCTGGATATTGAACAAAATGAATTTGGCAGCAGACAGACCCTTTCGGGCGATGGCTCATGCGTTGGGTGGATTAATGGCGGCAGGCATTATGGCTGGGGCGGTATTCTTTCATTTGTTTAGCCCACTTGGAGTGGAGGTATTACATAAGGGTAAGAGTGATGGTGGCTCGTTATTTTATGCCGCCCTTTCAATTTTAGTACTTGGCCTAATACTGTTTATTATTAACTGGCGGTCTTTTCACGCTCAGTCTCGAGCCGTGTAGACGCTGCCTGAGCAACTTTTATTCCCCGGCTCACCCTCTGGGCTCACCGCCTATCTGAGGGCCTGTCGTGCGATATAATAAATAAATTAACGCGGTGGGCGTGAGTACCCAGTAGCACCATTGCAAGATAGTGACTGGGTCCTTTAAGCTGCTTAGCAATGGAGTTGATACTGACAGAATCAGCACTGCAATGCCCATCAAACCGTAGAAGACGCAGACGCCGTACTGAGAATAATAACTTTTCAAAACAATATAATTATGGGTCTTTTTTTGTTTCGACAAATCAAAGAAGCGCTTATTAAACGCGAGACGGAAAAACGCAGTAAAAAAACCGATAACAACGATCATCGGGTATATCCAGAGATCGCCACCATCAGCATCGATTAGCCCACGTAACAACCATGACAAGCTATACCCAAATACAGCGAGAAAGTACACTCGCTGCGGGTTAAGGTGATCGAGCCTGTTTTTAATGACATAGAATAAAAAGGCGAGTAATACCGATAAGGAAACTACCAGCACGCCAAGCATTGACAAGTCTTGTCCTGAGATGAAATAAAGCGTAATTACCCATAAGTAGCTTTCGGCAAACAAGAACAATCCATCTCCAAAGAAAACCAGCCGAGATCGGTTTTTATCACGATAGTTCATCATCAACTTTAGCCTTAGCGGCGGATCAATGGACGCATTCAAATCAGCCGGCAAGTGGCTAAAAAGATGATATAAAACCATAGGAAAAACCAGACCCAGGGTCAGCCAAAATACACTCGCAGCACCCCACATTTCCCATAGGTAACCACCTGTCACAATACCTACTTTAAGCAGTATCATGACTATTATTTGAAAGTCACCAAATTTATGGCCGGTGTTATGTCTGCCAGTACACTGCACAAACAGCAACCGCTGGGACATCCAGAAAAAACAGCCGTAGGCTCCGTTTAACAGAGCAATGAAGTGAATAGCGGTGAGTGAATTGTCCACCACAATCGCACTGACAACAGCCAATTCGAGGATAAATGAAATAGCGATTACCTTGCTCCAGCCCAGGCGCTGCCTAATACGATCCCAAATATAAAGAGTCAGCAGGTATCCGACGCCATTGAGCCCAACAAACCAACAAATATCAGCTAACGTTAATCCGCTCTGCCACATTAACGCTGGAAAATAAAATGGCAGTAATCCGATCAGCAGAGAATGAACACCCGAAAACTGATAGAACAAGCGCGTGGCACTAAGACTCACTAAGATGACACGCTAAAAGGTGTCTGCCTGACTGATATCGAGCCGATCAAGTTCGTTGTAGTAAGCTGATAGATCTTCTTTTTCGCCATAACGCGGATAATCGTGCATTTTAAGATAAGGCCTGGAATTGACTTCTAACAGTATGCATTTCTGGTCTTTATGGCTTTGTTCGATACTATTTTCAAAAATAATGTCAACGCCCAGTATATTGGCCTTAAATAGCTTAAGGGTGTCCAGAAAAAGCTGCACATTATCGGCGTGAATGGTCATTTTATTGATGGTTCGTACAATCCCACCTGGCGCTAGTGCGACTCGAAAATAAAGTTCGATATGCTCATTCTTAGCGGGTATGGTATCGAAGGTAAGTCCTTGTTTATTCAAATAATCTTGTGTTCGTTGATTTTTTTGAATCGGGAACATACCGCCATAGAGTTGCATTTCTTCACGGATGGCATTTTCTGACCCTATCAATATTGAAATTGAATCTTTGCCGTTGCCGATCACAAATGGAGGATAACGTTGAATGGCCGACATTATCTTGCCATCTATTACTACCACTCGATAATTTTCGCCCTTCAAGTACTGCTCGATTACCGTTGTCGGCCACCAAATTTTAGCCAAAAAAATGGCCTTCCATAACTGTTTGAAGTCATTAATAGGGAAATAGCTACCCCGCGAATATCCACTCACGTTCGGTTTGATAACCAGTGGAAAACCAAACTCTTTTGCGAAGTTAATGGCTTTCAATGGGCTAAAAAATATAAGTCCTCGAGCATGCGGTAAACCACCCTCTGAAAATTTTTCTCGACCCTGTTCTTTAGAGCGGCAACTGCGTCGAACGTCAAGATTATTATAGCTACTGCAGTCATGCATGTAGCGCTGACTAATCCAGCGGTAGATTTTAGCTTTGAGCCATTTCATGGTTTTATCATATCAGTCTGAGGGTGAGTGTGGCACCAGATTAATTACAGTTGTTGGCAAGGAAGTCGATTATGAGAAAATAGACTATGGGGTTTGTGGCAACATTTTAACTTTTCGAGCAACCCACCATTTCTTGAAAAATACTGATTGCGCTACCTGATCTTTAGGTATGTGCTTGGTGATTTGCGCCAAATGCCAAGTCGTGTTGAGTATTGCCGAAATTCGTTGTTTCAAAGTTTTATCAGGATCTAACAGGTTGATTGGCATCGGTACGAAAAGATTAATTTCGATGACATGGAAATCACCATTAACCAATGCTTCAATACTATCGGATCGAAGGCCAACTCGTGATATTCCGAAGCGACCGAATGTGCGCATATGCTCCCAAATAGCGCTCAGCTGTTCTTCGTTAAGCGAGGCGGTTAATTCACGATAAAATGTATTTGAATTATTAACGCTATTGATGGGGAATTCTGTCTTTTTGACATTTAACGCTTCATTCACGGTTAGCACTGCAGCCTTAGTTTCGTCGGCGGCCGACAATATAAAGAACACTTCAAACTCCCGAGCCTCTGTCGCAGCTTCCTGGATGATGCGTGGCATTATAGCGTCGGATGTTTGACGACGAATATCGTTCAGTTCTTGCTCTGAATCTGCACGACGAATACCGTAAGCGTTTTGCCCCCATTCTGGCTTTACGAATACGGGGTATTGAAAATCTTTGACCAAACCATTATCAGCACTTTGGCGCAGACGCCAACGCCGAGGTATGAATCGATCACTATCAAGTTTAGAAAAGATGCCCTTACTTGAATTGAAGAAAGGCGCATTAAGCTGGAAATAGCGAGTAGGATTCGTCTTTAATCTGACACAGTAAAGAATATACGAAAAAATTAACAGTAGTCTCATGTGCATATTGGTCGATCATCATTAATCATTGAAAGTTGCGGTACGAAAAGAAATCATCAAGTCTTGTCTAAAAAAACTTAATTAATCAAACTTAATTTAGATGGCTCAATTCAAAACACTGGGCCACATAACATCCGCTTTTTTAATAAACCCAAATTTATCGATCAGCCATTTTTTTTGTATATCGGAATCATAATTTAAATACAGCTTGCCATTCACGATGCTCCAATACTGAGGGTCACCTTTTGCAGTATCTCCGTTTGCCACTAACCATGCACAATAGCCACCATACTGCGGCGCGTATTTTTGGGGCAGCGCAATAAACTTGTCGAGATTTTCTTGTGAACTAAACTGCCACACTGCACCTTTATACTCATAGCTATGCTTCAATTGACCTTTCACCGGTTTTTTTTGATCGAAGTAAGCGACCGTGTCGTAGCCTTCAAGCGCTAATTTGCTGAAGAATCGAGTATAAATCTCTGGCTCTGACGCCATTACAAAAGAAGGCCATAATATAATTAAAGCCAAATACCAACGTTTAAATTGATTAGATCTCACTGACATCCCCTGATGAGTACAATTTATTATTATGAGCTTGAGACAGGGCTTCATAAAATATGTTCCCAATCATCAGTAATATCATTTGGATAATTTATTTAATCATCAAAGAGTCTGTGAAACTGAGGTAATCGTGACAAAGGCGAGTCATTTTGAATTGGATTTTTACTTGAATGAGGCGGGCAGTTTTTGATTTCAGCCAATTGAATCAGAAAATCTAGTCCTAATGACTTTATCGAACGTACCCAATGATGGATACGAAATGGCAAGCGCTACCTGCGATCACAAAAAAATGCCAGATACCGTGCGCATGCGTTAACTTTTTGGCTTTATCAAGAATATAGAAAATCACGCCTAGACTGTAGGCAATACCGCCCCATTTAAGCCACTGTACGCCAGCTGCGGGTATAGCCGCTTCCAAACCTGAGTAGTCGTAAACACAGGCCCATCCCATGGTGAAATATATGATCATTTGCCCGACCTTGACGACACGACCAGACAAAACTATTTCACTCAAGATACCGATAATCGCTAACGCCCAAATGACACCCAATATCATTGGACCATTACCGTCTCTAAGGCTGACAATCATATAGGGTGTATAAGTGCCTGCGATCAACAAGTAGATCGACACATGATCAAATATTTTAAATAACTGCTTAAGCGCCTTTGGTTCAAGGCTGTGATACAAAGTCGACATTGAATAGAGCAACACCATACTAAAACCAAATATCGCAAAACTGCCGAGAATCCAAGGATCGTTCGACTGAACACCGACGGTCAATAATGCACCCATGCCAGCCAGTGACAATGCGATACCAACTAGATGGGTAATGCTGTTCAGTTTTTCGCCGTAGTACACCTAGTTTTTTCTCAAAAGTGCTTACTCAATAAAATCGGCAATAGAGCAACAATTAGAGCGCCTTGATTAGCAAATCGAGGCTTTCCTTAGCGTCACCAAATAGCATCCTTGAATTATCTTTAACGAACAATGGGTTATCGACGCCAGCATAACCTGTCGCCATACCGCGCTTCAAAACTATTGTAACCTTACCTTTCCACACCTCAAGCACTGGCATGCCTGCAATAGGGCTGTCATCATCTTCCTGTGCTGATGGATTCACCGTATCGTTAGCACCAATTACCACAGAGACATCAACATTAGGAAAGTCATTATTGATTTCGTCCATTTCGAATACAATGTCATAAGGTACTTTAGCTTCGGCCAATAATACGTTCATATGTCCTGGCATACGCCCCGCAACGGGATGAATACCAAATCGCACATTCACGCCTTTAGCCAATAGAATTTTCGACATTTCAGAAACCACATGCTGCGCCTGCGCCATCGCCATGCCATAACCTGGGATAAACACAACCTGCTTTGCCGCACTCAACAGATCTGCAGTTTCAGCTATATCGATCTCTGTGACATCACCCTGAACATCAGTTGAAACCTTGCTTTTTGAACTGCTGGTCGTACCAAAACCACCCGCGATAACGCTGACAAAGTTGCGGTTCATAGCACGGCACATAATGTAGCTCAAAATCGCACCACTGCTACCGACCAATGCACCTGTCACTATAAGTAAGTCGTTCGACAGCATGAAGCCAGTCGCTGCCGCTGCCCAACCCGAATAACTGTTGAGCATAGAAATAACGACCGGCATATCAGCTCCACCAATGGCCGCCACCATATGCATACCCAACAACAGCGCAATGATTGTCATCACCATCAAAAAAGTGAATGCATCGGCATCATTTTGGGCGCCAACAAACTGAACACCCATGATAACCACGGCAATCAGCATAACTAGGTTGAGCCAGTGTCGAACGGGTAATATGAGTGGCTGCCCTCCAAGCATGCCGCTGAGCTTTCCATAAGCAATAATGGAACCAGTAAAAGTGAGTGCACCGATAAAAATACCAATAAAAATTTCGATTTCATGGATTGTCTTTTCAACACCAGTCAAATTAAAACTAGTATCCAGAAAATTGGCAAACCCTATCAATACTGCCGCTAAACCGACCAAACTATGCAGTATCGCCACCAATTCTGGCATTTGAGTCATTTTAACACGGCGTGACAGTACGAATCCCGAGACGCCACCAATCACCATTACTACGATTAATATATTGTGGTTTTTAGTAACAAATGCACTTATTGTTACCAATATGGCTATCGTCATACCGATCATGCCATATAGATTTCCTCGTCTGGCAGACTGGTTATCTTTTAACCCGCTCAAGGCCAAAATGAACAAGATCGCTGCTGCCAGGTAAGATACGGTTATTAAGCTTGAAGTCATAGCAAGTCCTACCCTTTAAACATCTGCAGCATGCGCTGCGAGACTGAAAATCCACCGACAATATTGATGCTGGTAATCAATAACGCAATTACTGATAAGACCATGATAGTGGGATTATCGGACGAAATTTGGGTCAATGCACCGAGCACAATGATGCTACTAATCGCATTGGTGACACTCATCAATGGTGTATGCAACGAGGCCGAGACGTTCCAGATTACCATGTATCCAATGAAACAAGAGAGGACGAAGACAGTAAAATGCGCCATGAATGATGGTGGTGCGACCAGTCCTAGACCAAATAATGCGAGCCCGCCTATGAGCATGGGTAATAAGCTACTTTTTGCAACACTAGCAAGCTTTGAAGGTGACTTTACTGGCGTGGAAGGCTCTACTTCAGCCGCAATAGCCTGACCACCGAATGAAGGCTTCCTACTAGCAGACACAGCAACCGGTGGTGGTGGCCAAGTGATTTCACCGCTATTGACCACGGTTGCTCCACGGACAACAACATCTTCCATATCAATTACAATAGAGCCATCGTTTTGTGGGCTCATTTCATCTAACAAATTGTAAATATTAGTGGCGTACAGTTGACTTGACTGTGCCGCCAAGCGACTGGGTAGGTCTGTATAACCAACTATGTTTACACCCGCTCGATTAACAATCTTGCCCGGTACAGTCAACTCACAGTTACCGCCCTGCTCAGCCGCCAGGTCAACTACCACACTGCCATCACGCATACTTTCGATCATTGCACTGGTAATTAATTTGGGTGCTGGCTTGCCTGGAATGAGCGCTGTAGTGATAATGATATCAACCTCTTTCGCCTGCTCAGCAAACAAGGCCATTTCAGCATCAATAAATTCTTTACTCATGATCTTGGCATAACCACCTTCGCCGCTGCCATCTTCTGCAAATTCAAGCTCAAGGAATTCTGCATCCATACTCAGAATTTGTTCCTTCACTTCGGGTCGTGTGTCAAATGCACGAACGATTGCACCTAATGACTTAGCGGTAGCAATGGCCGATAAACCAGCAACGCCAGCACCAATAACCATTACCTTTGCTGGCGCAACCTTACCTGCCGCTGTAATCTGTCCAGCAAAGAAGCGTCCAAACAATGCCGACGCTTCGATCACTGCTCGGTAACCCGCGATATTTGCCATTGAGCTTAAAGCATCTAGCTTTTGCGCTCGTGAAATACGCGGAATACTGTCCATCGACAAAGCAGTGATGTTCCGTTGTGCAAGGCGCTCCAAGAGTTTTTTATTCTGTGCTGGCCAAAGAAAACAAATCAGATGACACCCTTCGGGCATTAGGTCAACTTCATGTTGTGCTAATGCGAGATTCTGCTCTGGCGGACGGACTTTTATAACCAAATCAGCCGATTGCCAAGCTGACTCCACGGTGCGAGCAATTTCAGCACCTGCTTGCCTGTAAGCCTCGTCAGAAAAATTGGACCCTATTCCAGCCCCTGTTTCAACAATAACATCGAAACCAAGTTTGACCAGTTTTTCAGTAACATCGGGTGTCGTTGCGACACGTTTTTCACCGACATGAATTTCTTTCAGAACACTAATTTTCAAAGCACTACTCCCAAAATTTTTCTAGACCAACTGAGTACGTTTATTCACAATAATATTCTCATTATTAATATCGTTATGTAAAGCATAAACTCCTACTTTAATTTTAAGATTAAGAATTACCCGTTAGCTTTTTACTGAGACTGTTATTAACCGTTATTCAAGATTTGAAGCGAAATGTACAGATCGAAATGTTCTCAACTATGAAAAATCCGCTATAATCTCCGATCTTTTTTTGTTACGAGACAATTATGATTCTAGATCGAGTCGGCTACGGCAAGAACGTGCCCAATGATATCAATGTAATTATTGAGATACCTTCTCATTCTGACCCCGTCAAGTACGAAGTCGACAAAGATACAGGCGCAATGTTCGTTGACCGTTTTATGGGTACGGCTATGCATTACCCTTGCAACTATGGCTATATTCCACAAACCCTATCTGATGACGGCGATCCTGCCGATGTATTGGTATTGACACCTGTTCCAGTTATAACCGGTTCTGTTGTCAGAGTTCGCCCGCTTGGCATGCTCCAGATGTCAGATGAAGCCGGTGAAGATGCCAAGATTTTGGCCGTGCCCATCGACAAGCTCAGCAACATGTATGCAAGCTATAACAACATTCGTGATGTACCAAAGCCATTACTAGATGCGATTGCTCACTTTTTTGAGCATTATAAAGATTTAGAAACGGGTAAATGGGTGAAGATTGACGGCTGGGTTGATAAAGAAGAAGCCAAAAAGGAAATTATGAAGAGTATTGAGCGCTACAACGATCAGTCGGCATAGAACACGACTGGGCAAAAAAGACTATCCCTAAAAGGACACTTTTACCGGAAAGCCTCTTGCCCGAACTATTGGCAGCTCCATGATCGAGTAATCATTAACTATCGTACCTTTAGGTTCTCAACAATGGTTTCGTGCATTGAACTGCATTCGTGCACTTGTCTGTGCGGCAAATACCCTAACTTAATGCCTGCGGACGAGCTGGTAACTGTAGTTTCTTTTGCATGCCGGCTCCATGCAATTATTGTCCTGAATGGGTTGTATGCCTATGGCACTTAGTTTTGGTGCACCGTTACATGGATGTAACTAATGGAAACAGTGCAGAAGCAATTGTCGAGGAATAAAAAAGACCACAATTAAGAGACTTTTTTTAAGAACCGAGCGCTAATCAGTCAATTAAAATACCAATGGCTATAACATTTTGGCCTGGTTATTCATCATTAAATAACGTGCCACGTTCATCAGCAATTCCTTCAGCCACTACTCGTAAGTCAGTAGAATCAATAAGACGAATGCAGTTACGACCAGACTGCTTGGCTTTATATAAATATTTATTAACTGAATCAACAAAATCGATCACTTCAAGCATACTTGTTTTTATATACACGCTAGCACCCATGCTGACTGAAATCGATATATACCCTTCATTGCAAGGAACTGGCGTTATTGCAATAATCCCACGAATACGATCAGCCACTTTAACCGCAAGCCTGAGATGCGTTTCGGGGAAAATTATGGCGAATTTTCCGCCACCATATCGACAAACGATGTCAGTGGTCCTCACCTCATCCTTAAGAGCAGTGGCAATGTGCTGTAGCACGGTATTACCAGCTTCATACCCATGAGTATCATTGATAGCCTTCAGATAATCGATGTCCACCATGACTAAAGTAGTTGGAACACTCGTTCGTTTGGACCTGTCCATTTCAGTTTGAAGTACATTTTTGAAATACCTGGAATTGTAAAGCCCCGTTAGAACATCGGTGGCAACCAGCTCAGACAGGTCTAAAATCTCTTGTCGCAGGCGTGCTATTTCCTCTAGCAACTCACAGTCTGGCTCATTTACTGGGCTTACCAGTGGCTTTTCATTCATAAGTTTCTGACCCCAAGTTTAATTCATCGATACGTTGCTTAGCCTCGTGGCTAGCACCGGGTCCTGCAACAATGACAATATCCCGAGGCCTGAGAGGAAATCCGCGCGCTGAGAATACTTTTATCTGATCAATTGGTTCACGGTTTTCTTTATCTAAAAAAGTCACTGGCTCAGAATTTTCACCAAAAACCCATTTGTCGCCCCACTGCGTTAATGCCACTAATAAAGGCATTAGCTCTTTACCTTTGCAAGTGAGCAGATATTCATGACGCTTGGCCCCCGCTTTTATCGGAACCCGCTCAAGGATTTCGTTTTGACAGAGTTTTTTCAACCGAGCCGTAAGTATATTACGCGCAATTCCTAATTGATTCTGAAACGCTTCGAATCGTCGAGTACCCAGATAGGCTTCTCGGATAATGAGTAACGACCAACCTTCACCAATCAGCTCCAGTACATGAGCAACAGAACGATTGAGTGGATCATATTTTTTATCTAACGATAGCATTGAATTTTTTATCAGACTGCGCTTTAAGTTAATTTGGGTGATGCAATTTCTAATCACCAAGAGGCGTCAATAGAGCTATCAAATTTATTTTAGCATCAAACATGACATCGAACATAAGTCTCATTTTAAAACAATCGTCCCATTTCAATAAAATGGGCAAACCAGAACTGCACCCGAACTAAGACTGTATCAGACTATTTGACTTCAAGTTTACCGTTGCTTGAAGCGTCAAATTGCGGCGGTTCATATTCAATTTTATAGTACTCACGAGCCTCTAAAACATAAATATGTCCAGTTGTTTGTAAATCATGCCCACTATCCAGAGTGCCCACTGCCACAGACGTTTGGTTTCGTAAAACCAAGTGATTTAAATTACCCCCTTGCCAAAATAAACTGGACCACAATCACGACAAAACCCTCGGTAGGTATTGGGAGCGTTATCATGATAACACTTTAGACTTTGTTCGGAGAATAACACCAAATCGCTTTTATCCACTGGAGTATCGGCCGCCAAGTGTTCATTAGTTCGCCTGCAATTGTCGCAGTGGCAACTAATGATATTACGGCAATGGTCATTAATTCGATACCGAATTTGTCCGCATAGACAGCTACCCGTCAGTTTTTTTGAGCAGTTTTTGCGTTTAACACCCCGCTACTATCTCCCGCCATTAAACGTTATTTAGCAATGGGCAGTATGTCTTGAAATGAATGGATTGCTGGATACCCTTGCACATCCATAGCGGGTGCCATCGAATCTGGCTTATGAACAGCTAAAACCTTAGAAATACCAAAATCTGACGCTGATTTCAAGGCCTTCAAATTATCATCAATGAGCAACGTTTTATTGTTATCAAATGGATGACGCTTGTTTACTTCATGCCAGCAATTGGGATCTTCTTTTGGCAAAGAAAACTCATGCACTGTAATTAAACGGTCAAAACGCTCCGAAATACCTGTTTTTGCCATTTTCAAATTCAAGCTGTCCTGATGCGCATTGGTGACCATCACGACAGCTTTACCTGAATCACGCAAAGCCTTAAGGAAGTCAACGCAATAAGGTCGAAGCGCAATTTTATGGCTAACTTCATGCTTGAGCTGAACAATATTCAGATCCAGTAGTTGGCTCCAGTAATCGGTTGAGTACCAATTTAAGGTGCCTTGTATTGAGCGAGTTTGAGCCTGTATTTGATGACGGGCCAGGTTTGGATCGATTGATTTTATTTCAGCATAACGAGCAGGGAGATGCTCTTGCCAAAAGAAATTATCAAAATGTAAATCGAGTAACGTGCCGTCCATATCTAACAGCACCGTTTCAATCTGACTCCAGTTAAGCATTTACAGGCTCCTATGAATTAATGACTGATGGGTAGCAAATTGGATCAGTACAGGTTTAAAGGCCATCTTTTGGAATGCCTGAAATTACAGGTCACGAAAATCTATATGTCAGTATTTAGAATTATAATAGTATCTAAACCTGTCAGCGCTTGAATAATGTCACCAGCTTTACCCGCCGCTTTTACCAAACAAAGTAACCAGTTGCCGTTAACAACATAATGGTAACAAACAGTGAAAGCATTTTATACGAACTAAACTCTTTGTATATTGCTTTAACGACTGCTTTCGCTACTTGATTGAGCTTAGCTCTTTTTTGTTCCTTTTCGACCACAGCTTCATGTACCAATTTTTCTTTTATATCAATTACGATTAATGTGGTGTTATCCTGGTTTATCTTGTTTGCATCTTCAACCGCTTTAAACAGGGCGCAAACGCATTCACTGGCGGTTGCTGACCACGATGAATATTGAATAATAGCACCTGTGCCTAGAACATCGAGACCGTCACTAGCGACAATAACGCGATCGCCAGGACGAACCTTAATCGGCGTCTCAGAGATATCGATGTTACTAATTTTCTCACCAGTTATCGCACTCATCAGCATATGTCTTGACATGCCCACCTGCTCTTCTAACTCAATGCCCTGCCCTTTCATCATATCTAGATAAGCTCCGTAGCTATGATTGGCATTAGGCTTGATCAACTCACGTTCGCGAATCAAATACAGATGGCTATCACCAACGCTAACCCAGTACAAGTCATCGTCATCCAGATACGCTGCCACCATAGTGCAGCCCATACCTCGCAAGGCAGGCTTTTCTTTTACTGAAGTTCGTATTTTTTCATTTGAAACGTTTAAAGCCTCGGTCAGTGCCGCCTCAACTTCTATAGGAGGAAAGCTGGACTGGAAGGATTTATTAAATATTTTTACCGCTATACTGCTGGCAACATTGCCCGCAGTATGACCGCCCATACCGTCAGCCAAAATAGCTAGCGCACATGTTTTACCATTGTCAGCTTGTTCAAGCTCTGTAACCATATAGGTATCTTCTTGATAGTCTCTAGCACCATCAATTTGATCACTGGCAATTTCAAATTCAACACTCATTATTTCGTTTGCTTCCCAAACGTTTTGCTAAGTCTCTAGCAGGTTGCTTACCTATACATTCTAGCTTATCGATGATAAGCCAAGAAAAATACCGCTTGTTATTGAAAATGAGAGCTGTGTTTTACATTCATCCCTCAAAACATTCCGTTTATCGGAACAGCGCAGCTTTTAATACAGACATATCCCCACACTAACCGAATCAAGTCACTTTGAATAATAGTCAGAAGTGGATTAGATTTGATCCTAGTATCTGACCGAATTGCCACTGTTACCGATATTAATACCATGCCGGCTTACTTAGATTCACAATATCAAGCATCACAAACACGCCTGGAACTCTGTGTTATATTATAGGTCCATCGCATCTAAGTCTTAACTCGGCAAAGCATATGAAAGATACCTGGCCTTTATTAAAGAGTACTGATTTCCCCCCTGTTTCACGACGTGCTATAGAAGTGTTACAAGTGAATTTGGGATATCTCTGTAATCAATCTTGCTTACATTGCCACGTGGCAGCAGGCCCCAATCGTAAAGAGTTAATGACAGAAGACAGTATTGACGATTTGCTTCACATACTTAAACAGCCTTCAGTTCATACCCTTGATTTAACGGGTGGCGCGCCTGAAATGAATCCCTTATTCAAACATTTGGTACTCAAGGCTAGAGAACTTGGAGTGAAGGTCATTGACCGATGCAACCTCACTATTTTGCTAGAACCAGGCTATGAAGACATGGCTCAATTCCTCGCTGACAACGAAGTTCAAATTGTTGCCTCTTTGCCTTGTTATATTGAAGAGAATGTCGATGGTCAACGCGGAAAGGGCGTTTATCAAAAGAGCATCGATGCATTACAAATTTTAAATGATTTGGGTTATAGCCAGCCAGGTAGTCCGCTCACAATCACTTTAGTGTACAACCCAACCGGCCCGTTTTTACCGCCATCACAAGAAGAATTACGCGCTGACTATAAGCAATTTCTTCAGGCAGAATTTGATATTCAGTTCGATCAGTTATTTACCATTACCAACATGCCCATTGCACGCTTTGGCAGCACCTTAATATCGAAGGGCGAATTTAACAATTATATGACGCTGTTAAAGGATGCTTACAGTCCAGAAAATCTCGATGGCCTTATGTGTAAGAATCAACTCAGTGTTGATTGGCAGGGTTTTGTTTATGACTGCGATTTCAACCAAATGCTGAATATGAATATCACCAATCCTTACAGCCAAGACCCTTTACATATTCGGGATGTAATGATCAATGATCTATTAAGCATTCCAGTTAGCGTTGCTGACCATTGTTATGGCTGCACAGCGGGTCAAGGCAGCAGTTGTGGTGGTGCCCTCGGTTAATGGTTAAACAGGTCGGGATATCGATTAGCATTATCATCCCGGTATTAAATGAAGCCAGTCACTTAAAACAAAATCTGCAACGGCTATTTGCCAGCGTTGATGGTCTAACATTGGTTGAAGTCATTATTTGCGATGGTGGTAGCACCGATCAGTCGGTTCAAATAGCCCGTCAATTCCCCTGCCAGACCACTACCAGCCCGCCTGGACGAGCGCATCAAATGAATGCGGCCAGCAAACTAGCGGTGGGTGACTGGCTACTATTTTTGCATGCCGATACTGTTTTGCCAGCAGATTGGACCAGCCAGTTGACTAACAATCGTCAATGGGGGTTTTTCCCGGTGCAACTCAGCGGCCAACATTGGTTTTTCCGCGTCATCGAAAAGGCAATCAACCTTCGCTCTCGATTAAGTTCAGTCGGCACTGGAGACCAGACCTTATTTTTTAAACGAACCTTCTTCACCTCGTTACAAGGCTTTCCTGCCATTCCAGTCATGGAAGATATCGCGATCTGTAAAAAGGCTCGTCGCGGACACAAGCCGAGCATAGCAATCGATCCAGTTGTTACCTCTAGTCGTCGTTGGGAGAAAAATGGTATTACAAACACAATCGTCCTGATGTGGCGGTTAAGGCTGGCTTACTGGCTCGGAGCCGATCCCGTTCGATTGGGTGAAATTTATTACCCCAGCTTGCCACCAAATAAGAAACCGATAACAAAAACAATGCCTGTTATTCAGGTTTTTGCCAAACCGCCGGTCAAAGGCAAAGTTAAAACGCGTCTCATTCCTGATATTGGCGCCGATAAAGCAACTCGTGTTTTTCGACACTGCCTGACTTACACACTTGGTTTATTAAAATCGTCTCATTGCAATTATCAAATTTGGTTAAGCGAAAAGACGCATGACGACATTTTTCAACAAGAGGCTTATCGTATACAACAGGGTATTGGCCTGGGTGACCGGATGTTGTTTGCACTTAACAGTGAAGTATCAGCCAAGCCTTGCCACAAGGTTATCCTGATTGGCTCAGATTGCCTTGATTTAAACCAAGCTCATTTTGATCAAACCTTATCTGCTCTGGATAAAAATGACATTGTGCTACTACCCACTTTCGATGGCGGATTCGCATTGATCGGCTGCCGAGTCATCGACTCTCTACTCTTCAATCGTGTCGAATGGAGCAGCAGCCGTGTATTGCAACAAATCATCGACAACGCCAAGTTGCTTAATTATCAGGTACACCTGCTTAAAATGGTAAGAGATATTGATACCCTGTCAGATCTGAGCCACTATCCTGAGCTATTGTCTATTATTGACGCTAAATAAACAGATCCGATAAATAGACAAGACCGATTAACAAGATCAATGAGCATCCAATGATTTACTCGCTACTGAAACCCATTTTATTTTCTGTCGACGCAGAGCTAGCCCATGATGTCAGCCTCGGCATGCTGAATCGATTTCATGCGTTAATACCGCAAACGCTGGTTGAAAAACCAGTCACCGTGATGGGGCTCGACTTCCCTAATTCTGTCGGGCTGGCGGCTGGACTAGACAAGAATGCCGACCACTTAACCGGTTTAAGCAAGCTGGGTTTCGGCTTTATAGAAGTCGGAACGGTGACCCCAAAACCACAAAACGGAAATCCAAAGCCTCGCCTGTTCAGGCTGCCCCACCATCACAGCATCATCAACCGCATGGGCTTTAACAATAAAGGCGTTGACTATCTGATTAAACAGGTACCAACAAAACCAAAACCTTACATTTTAGGGATCAATATTGGTAAAAATCTAAGCACCACCATCGACAACGCTCTCGATGACTATCGCCTTGCGATGCAAAAAGTGTATTTACAGGCCGATTACATCACCGTCAATATATCCTCGCCCAACACGCCTGGGTTGCGAGGATTGCAAAGTGAGGAGGCTCTTGATTCATTGCTTTATGGCATTAGCCAAACCCGCCTGGAATTACAGGACTTGCACCAGGTTAATCGTCCGATAGCACTCAAAGTAGCACCCGATCTCGACGACAAGGCGATTCCTGGCATTGCCAACTTGTTACGTAAACATAGAATCGATTGTCTCATTACTAACAACACAACACTTGATCGTAGTCAGGTATCGGGACACCCAATAGCCAAAGAAGCTGGTGGTTTAAGTGGTGATGCACTGACACAAAAGTCACGCCACATCCTCAGTGAGTTTCATCGCATTCTTCAGGATGAAATCCCCATCATTTCGGTTGGCGGCATTAGTTCAGGAGCCGAAGCAAAAGAACGCTTCGAACGTGGAGCGAAACTAATACAACTCTATTCTGGTCTTATTTATCGAGGCCCAGGCTTAGTGAAAGAGATATTAAACGCGATTTAAGCTATAAGACAACTTTAGTCCACTTAATAAATCCGAACGAGAGCAGCTCAATGACAAGCTCGATTGGCTCGATGAAAGATGCGAAAAACCATCTGGCGACACTACCGGCTGGTTTAAAAGAACATCTGGACGATGCTTATCAAACAGCGCTCGCCAGATTAATGACTGATTTTGATCACTTCTTTGATGTCGTCGCCACCATTGACATCAAATCCAAAGAAGAACAATTGATTGCAAAACAAGAAGCAACAGATATTGGTGAGCATGGTTTTATTCTATTGCTCAAGCTAATCGACTTATTAGAACGTCTTGACTTGCCACACAAACGAAAAGAGATCGAGCAAGTGTCACTCATCTTTGCACACTGGATAGTGCGATACAATGGCAAAATTAACCATCCAGAACCAGTCGTCAATGCCCTTGCTCAGCTCGCTAATTTATTCCAAGACAAGGCGTCGCTGACCAACTTATATGGCCTAATGAGCCAAGTGGTCGAAGCTTGCACGCTTGAAATAAGACGAGATAAAGATACGTCTAACCCTGACAGGCCATGGCGATTGCTACATTTTAATCGTGCAATAGTAGCGACACGCACACATAGCACAGAGCTTATAAAACAGGCTTTTGACGAAATGCTCGTTTATTTACCCAACGAGGCTGCGGGGTTTTTTAAACAAAGCATGGATGAAATGGACGGGCAAGAGTATCCACCGCAGGTACGTCAGCTAATAGAATTATATCAGTCTCAACCGACCGTGAGCTGGCACTAACCGTCCTATTCAGTGTGTCTCTAAACTGACCAGATAACCGGCATATTTTCGGATATTAATCACGCCGGTATCCATGATCAAGTACTGGCCTTTTATTGCATCCAGCCGACCTTCCACCACTGGATTTTTATCGAGATTAAAACTGCTAATCTTAGTCGGGTAACCATTCGCTGGAAACTCGAATGACTGCATGGCATCTGCTCGGGCCATTACTTCCAAATCCGACTTAATATCATCATCTAATCCAGCCTGAACTTGCGGCCAATACTGATCGAATACTGCTAGCAAATCAACCGGCTCATACTCATTCTTGAGCATAGTGCGCCAATTGGTTTTATCGTTCAAGAATGGTTTGAAGGCGGTTTCAATCAAACCCGCATAGTAACGTTTTGATACTCTCAAAATCGGCATCGCCTGCCTTGCGCCTTGATCAATCCAGCGGGTAGGAATTTGAGTTTCACGAGTGACACCAACTTTAACTCCCGATGTATTCGAGAGGTAAACAATATGCGGTTTCATACAAAATTGAACACCCCACTCCGGTTCGCGACAAGTCCCTAGATGATAGTGACACTTTTCAGGTGACATAATGCAGATATCGCACTGTGCTAAACTTCTGACACAGGGATAACAAAATCCCTGGTTGAAGCTCTTTTTTATTTTTCGGCCACAGTGGATGCATTCGATACGTTGTAGATACTCAATTCGAATCGTCTTTCCTAACCAGTCATTCAGCACAAGGGTTTGATCCGACAGCTCAAGCTGATAGTTCACCGGAGGTCCAATTTGTGAATGCATTTTATGTAGATGGCCTTGAAACTTTACACTCATTACTTTTGCTCCAATTGATACACACTTTCAACTAATGAAGATAACCCCTTTGAACGCCAACGGGGAGAATCATCTACTATCTCTGTTTGAAGCGTAGTATGAACTTGGAATGCCTGCCCATAATGGCGCACTACCTCGTCTGTCGAAACTGAAAACGGTGGCCCGTTCATTTCTGATTGATCATAATCCAGCGTAACAAGCAACATATCGGCCTTGTCACCCATGATTGACTGCATCCAGTCGGTATATCTGGCTCGGACTGGTTCTTCGAGTGCGATTAACGCCGCTCGATCGTAAACCAGACTACAATCAGCTAAGTCTTCCCGCTGTAAATCAAAGAAACTACCCTCTAGTAAACGGATATTGCCACACACATAAGCGACGAATGGGCCTGACTCAAGTTGCTCATAATTTAACCCTTGTTCAGAAAAGTAAGACTTGATAGCAATCGCCGACAATTCGACCCCAACCACTTGAAAACCCTGTCCTGCAAGCCAAGTAATGTCAGCAGACTTACCACATAGGGGTAAGAATATAGTATCTCCCGACTTTAAATTACTGCTCAATATGTACTGTTTTAAATGGCGATTAATTTCATTATCATGAAAACCAATTTGGTTTTTTTGCCAACGAATTAGCCAGTCTTTATCCTGCATATTAAATCCTTCAGTGTACCGAAAGCACTAGGGATCTGACTCGGAATACCCTCGCATTAACTTATTGGTTAATACTGTCAAGCCTGATCAGCTAGTGCGCAAAAAAAATCATCTCATTTGGATACGCCATGTACTGGCTATCCAGCACCTTATATTTGACACGGAAGGCTAGTTGCTTCGATCTAACAGACCTAACACCTTGACTCCATAATCAGAAATTAAATAGATAAGCAGTTTATTAGGCCCTATCATAAAGTTCTATCGGAATATGCCGTATTATCCATATCGCTCATTTTCTGTGAACGTTTTTCTGATGTCTAGGTTGTATTCAATTATCTTGATTTTCAACGACTGATAAACCCTTGTTTACGACATAGTTTGGGCTTGAGAAAATCAGCGCCCAAATTTTACTGACCCAATTTAACTTGATCCGTTAGGCACCGTATTTTTTATCGACTTCAAGGCCCCAATTTCAATCTACGTGGTTTTAATAGGCACGCCTGTAATTTAACAGTATGCTACGTCCTATATGCCATAAACCTATAAAACGTTATCCACGTTAAGGCCGTTCTCTTAAAACAACAGGTTTTTAGATGCTTCAACTTTTAGCTGAACAGCAATATTTGCTTTTCATATCAATCATCATCGCGTTGATTATATCACTCACCTTCCATGAATACGGGCATGGTATTGTCGCCAAACTTTTCGGCGACAATACGGCAGAGAAAGCAGGCCGCCTAACGCTGAACCCTATCGCGCATATCGATCCAATGGGGTTATTGATGGTTGTCCTCATTGGATTCGGTTACGCCAAGCCCGTGCCTACCAACCCGGCAAACTACAAGTCTTTCTGGGCAACTTTATTCGTCGCAGCAGCAGGGCCAGCGATGAATCTAATACTGGCTATCATCACCGTCAATATTTACCAGATTGGCATTCAAGCTGACTGGGAGCTATTTGGCGGGCAAGCGGCGTATAATTTTTTCACCTTTTTAGCACTCATCAATTTACTACTCATGCTGTTCAACTTAATCCCGATAGGGCCTCTCGATGGGCATTACATTTTACCCTATTTTCTGCCTCGAAAATTGGCGCAACATTATTACTATTACAACCACCGATACGGCTCCTACGCCCTTTTAGGACTCGTTGTGCTTAACTTAATGGGCGTTCCGATTTTTCGCCATGTCTGGAATCTCGGCCAGTCACTATTACCTACCATTACCTTTGTCTAGGGACTTTTATTAAGAGATAGATTATGCCTAATGCTAAAAACCTACCGTTCAGTTTCGCAATGAATATCAACACCCAGAGTGAAGATGGTGATGTCGATTTACCGGCCCAGCAAGATGCCTGCTTTTCTATCGCTATGATGGGGGACTTTAGTAACAGCACCGATAAAATCAATATCAGCGATCGCCATTTTATAGCCATCGATCGGTTCAACTTCGATGAAATAATGCAGTCATTTGCACCAAACCTATCACTGGCAATGGATAATTCTGACCCATCCTCTAGCTCTGACGAAAACAATATCAACCTCTCCCTGAACTCATTGAAGGACTTTCAACCGGGCAATCTTTACAAAAATGTGCCGGTTTTCAACCAGCTTCGAGATTTACGCAAGCGTTTAAATAACCCAGTGACTTTTAAACAAGCCATCCTCGAAATGGACTTACCTGAGACGGTTTCAACAGATAAAGAAGTGCCCCGCGAAGTCCAGCAAAATTTAACTCAACCAGAATCAGAGTCGCCATCGTCAATCGAGTCAAGTACGAGTTTACTCGACTCAATCATGGATGAAACCGCGGATCGGTTGGAGCAAAGTGCAGATCAAACGCCATCGACCGACTCAAAAACCAAATCGCTGGTTGATGTCTTTATTCGACAGGCCGTTGGCAGTCGTAAAATGCTCTCTCGTGATGCCCGCCAGGACGAGCTAGTCGCCTCAGTTGACGACATCATCGCCCAACAAATGCGCAATCTATTACATCATCCAAAATTTCAAGCCCTTGAATCACTATGGCGTAGCGTCTACTTTGTTGTTAAACGAATTCGAAGTGGTAAGGCCGTCAAGCTCTACTTATTTGATGTTAATGAAGATGAACTAATAGCCGACCTAGCCGCTGAAGAAGTTACTCATTCGCAGCTGTATCAACAGTTTTGCGACAACACAGCTAACGATATCAATTGGAACTTAATTATCGGTGACTACCGTTTTGGTGAAGACATCGACGACATGTTACGACTATCGCAGATCGGCCTAATTGCCCAGAAAGCTGGCGCTCACTTTATTGCTGCAGCCAATGAAAATTTAATCGGCTGCCCATCTTTTGCAACAACACCCAAAGCGCGTGACTGGCAAGACGACGATCAATCAACTCAACAAGCCTGGACATTACTGCGCCAGTCGCCCGTTGCTCAATCGATCAGCCTCGCATTACCGCGATTTTTACTACGCATGCCCTATGGCAACAAGACAATACCTGTCACCGCATTTGCATTCGAAGAAATGCCCGATCATCCCGACCATAGTAATTATCTGTGGGGAAATCCCGCTTTTCTCAAAGCAGAACAATTTGCCAGGACATTTCTAACCAGCGGCTCGGACATGAATTACGCCAAGGCAATGACAGTGGAAGATTTACCAATTCATTATTTTGAGCAAGGCGGTCAAACACTGGTTAAACCCTGCGCTGAAATACCACTAACCGATTCGGGGGCGAGCAAGATGATTGCGCAAGGTTTAATTCCCTTGTGGTCAGTCAAAAATGCTGACCGAATCCACTCTGGCGATTTTCATTCAATTAGTGAATAGGTAGGAATCTAACCATTTCTGCGGCTAGTCACTTTACCGATTTCAGAATTTGATTCTTTTACCACTGATATTTAATAGTGCCGCCATAAGAAACATATCATCGAATTAGGTAACGAGCATATTGAGCGACTTAATCTCGGATCCGCACATAGCCCTGGTGACATAGTGACTTGGTTGCCAAAAAGGAAACGAGTCATAGCGGGCGACATTGCTTTTTATCAACGCCTGCTACCGGTTTTCGACCACACCAATACCGCGGCATGGATTGAGACCTGAGATAGTTTTGCTAGATTGAATGCCGAAATCATCGTTCCCGGTCATGTTGAACCAACGGCTTTCGAAGAGATCACTAAATATACCTATGGCTATTTAAAGCATTTACGCCAAGAGGTTAGACAATTGCTGGACGAAGACGGCACACTTGTAGATGTCTGAAAAATCGACCGATCCACCTACAACTATCCAGATACATTTGATGAGCTAGCCAAGAAAAATGCAGTTCATGTTTTTGCAGCAATGGAATCTGAGTAGCAGCCGTATTTTAACCATTGCCTTTCCTTACAACCTTGGATAATTTTGTACAAACCTATGTTGACTCAACTCACTTACACCCGCTTTGTGTGCCTCTGCTTTTTTTAGCCTACTTTATTCAGGCACATTACTCGCCGAGATAGTCAACATTGACAATAATGAGCTGCAAAAATTACTTAATGAAAAGACCTTTATTATTGAGGTACGAAGAGCCAAGGAATGGGCCAAAACAGGTGTCATCAAAAGCAGTCAATTATTTACCTTCTTAGACAGAAATGGTAATTTTAATGAGCAGAAATGGCAGATCGACATGTCGGATTTATCGGACTCATCATCACCCGTAATTCTGATTTGTCGCAATGGCTCAAGGTCAAAAGTAATCGGTAACTGGGTGGTATATACACCAGATTACCAGACTGTATACAACTTAAAGGAAGGCATACTTAGCTGGAAGCGCTCTTCGGGAAAAATGGTAACCCCATCATTTTGGGCCGATAGACATTCGTCTTTTTAAAAATAAAAGCTTGATGCAATTACAACTTTAATTAGCAGGTGTCAAAAGCCTATTTTTAGCGCTTCGATTAAATTATTTCAAAAGACTCTGTACCAATGACCCGGTAGGCAACACCTCTCACTACCGGCCTTAAATATATTCATGAAAAATGAAGATGCTACCTTCACACATCCGCTAACTTATAATTATTTGTTAGGTCTAGTGTCCGGCCATTAAAGACTTCGCCATTTCAGCGAAACCATATCCGCCAGAATGTTGGGTGATATAGCAGGGTGGGGAGTTAAGTTCATCAATAAAGGGTTTAATATTGGCAACGCCAACCGTATGGTCAAAATTAGAAAACATTGAATCATCATTGGGAGAGTCACCAATAAACATGGCTTGACTACGCTCAATTTCATGCTGTACCAACCATTCATTTGCGGTTGAGGCTTTATTATATTCCCCACACCATACGTTAATGTGTATTGAGCTAATTTTTACATTCATGCCCGATGCTTCGCAAAAATTAGCGATCTTGAGGGCTTCTGATCTTTCAACCTTATGATCCTGATTAATATCAAAAGCGATATCAGTGAGTCTAAATGGCTGATCTGCCGTTGGGTGGGCGTTCGGGAATTTGTTGAGCACATCTTTTTTAAGTTGTAGGAGACGTTGCCAATTAGACGATCGTTCGTCATTTGATAAAGCATAGTAATAGGATAAACGACCTTCACTGTTGCGATCGACGTAGTATGCACCATTCTCACCAATAATAGAGTCGATAGGCCAGGTGCGTATCATGCAGTCGCACCAACCTGCACTCGCACCGGTGACAGGAATCACTTTTATGCCCGCTTCCTGTAATTTCACTAAGGCCGTGAAAGCTTCGTGAGGCAAGCGTCCTTTCCACGTCAATGTGTCATCGACATCGGTGAAAAGAATCTTCGTTTTATGCGGAAATATTTTGGGTATGGGTTGAGGTTTCAAACATCTATCTCTAGGATAATGGGTTGATGGTCTGACAGGCTGGCAGTGCTGTCGGCGTTAGCGTTTATCTCATAGGATGCAAAGTCTTGACTGAGCCAGAAATAGTCTCTGCAGTGCCCACCTTGAGGCCATTGCACCGCGTCAAAAAGGCCACAAGTCGTTGGGTGCGGTTGATTAAGGCTGCTGTGCTGCCATGCGTCAATCCAACCATGATCTTTTTGATACTGGTAATGCATCGATTCAGGGTCAAAGTTTAAGTCGCCACTTAAAATTCGCGCCGAGGCTAAATATCCCGTATGGAAGCACCCGAGGCCCGCCGCTTTTGGAGATTGGTGTTGAGCGAAGCGCTCTTGCTCTAGCCGAGTGAGATGCTCAATCTGCAATTGCGTTTCATTGCGATCATGAAAAGCGAGATGAGTATTGATAATGCTTAGAGGTCCAATGCTTGAGTCAATACAAGTGTCAATCGCAACACGTGGCATTTGAAGTTTTCCTGGTACCGCAGGTTGTGGCAACTGATGCACTTTATAATCGAGCAGATCATTTTTGATGAGCGTTAAATTTCCAAATTCTTGTCGATCGAACCCATTATCAGAAGTGCTCGGCCAGCTAAATCCTGAGCCCCAAATTGACCTATAGCCCGGAAAAGACTGTTGTGACAGTTGCAATTGGTCTGCCTGACCTAGAGTACAATAATTGGGCATGTGGCGCGCTAACTCTTGCAAACAGATTACGTCAAATTCACCTAACGACTTAATGTAATCCAATGTCCGAATGAAGTCAGAGCCTTTGTTAGGTGATTTTCCGTACTGAACATTCCAAGATAACAGGCGCATTTATTTAATACCTGCATGCATGAATGACTGAATAAACCGCTTTTGAAAAATTAAAAATAGTATCAACAATGGCCCAATAGCGATCAGAGTACCAGCAGAGATAACCGACCAGTCAACGCCCGATTCAGGCGCACCAAATATTGCCATTCCAACAGTTAAGGGTCGACTCGCCTCAGTATTGGTGACCACCAGCGGCCACAAAAAATTATTCCAGTGATAACTCACAGACACGAGGCTAAAGGCCAGATAGGTGGGGAAGGCTAAGGGTACAAATACCTTCCAGATAATGCCAAGACCAGACAAACCTTCTACGCGGGCGGCATCCTCAAGCTCCTGTGGTACGGTCTTAAAGGTTTGTCGCAGTAGAAAAATTCCAAAGGCGCTCGCCAAGTAAGGCAGCCCGACACCAAGATAAGTGTCAACAAGCTCTAGCCCAGCAAGCGTTCGGTAGTTTTCAACAATAAGCACTTCTGGCATTACCATTAATTGGGTCAAAACAAGCGCAAAGGCAAAACCCCGGCCCGCAAACTTTTCACGTGCCAGCGCATAGCCAGCCAGTGTACAAAGGATTAGCTGTGACACCAAAATTAACGTGGTGATTACTATGGTGTTAAGCATATACCGAAAAAAGGGCGCCTGCTCCCAGGCCGATTCAAAATTCTCTAGGGTCAATGGCGCAGTCAACGAGAATTGGGTGGCAAACTCAGGCGGATGAAAAGCGGCCCAAAACGCATAGAGCAGAGGTAATACCCAGAGTATGCCTAGCAGGTAGGCGGATGTTTTAGAAAAAACTTGAAACCAGGAAGACATAATTTTTACCGGTAATGGATTCTGCGATCAAGCACAAATATCTGGACCAGCGCAATCAAGGCCAGGGTCGCCAACATAACCACGGTTAATGTTGCGGCATAATAGCTATCAAGAAAGCTAAAAGCGGTTTCATAAATGTAGTACAGAAGCAAATTGCTTTCGTTGTTGGGACCACCTTTAGTTAAAATAAATAAATGGTCGACCAGCTTGAAGGCATTCAAGATGGCATTAATTAAAACGAATAGTGTGGTCGGCATAAGTAACGGAAAAGTAATTTTTCTGAATATTCGCCAGGCACTGGCGCCTTCTAATTTTGCTGCATCAAAAAGGTCAAGACTCAGAGTTTGCAATGCTGCAAGGTAAAAAATCATAAAGAAACCCGCTTCTTTCCAAACCGTCATTACCATCAGACTCGACAATGCTATATCTGGATCTCCAAGCCAGTTTGGACCTATGATTCCAACCATACCAAGCAATTGATTGAATAGACCAATGTTTGGGCTATAAAAAAAAAGCCATATATTGGCAACGGTAATCATGGGTAATATGGTTGGAGTAAAAAATGCCAGCCGAAGCAAACTGGTGCAATTGATTTTACTGTTGACCCAAAGTGCCATAATAATTGCCAACGCAATCGAGGTAGGAACAGTGCCCAGTGCATACCAAAAATTATTCTCGATAACCTTCCAGAATATTGGGTCATCTAACAAAATTTGGTAGTTTTCAACGCCCACAAATTTACTAGGCGCAACATCAGACTTAGCCCAGGTAAAACTTCGCCATATCGTCTTCAGCGTTGGCCAATGTGTAAACGCGATTAGGAATGATAGTGCCGGTAACAACAGCAACCAGGCTTTAAGATTAAATCGACTAAGCATATTTTAAGCTATATTTTGGAGATTTCATTGGAGTCATTGGGGCCGATATTATCAACCCCAATGATGCCCTATCAATAACGGCGTAAAATTGACTTAGCTTGTTTCTGAGCGTCAGTTAAAGCTTCTTTTGCTGACAACTGCCCAGTTAAAGCCGCTTGAATCGCATCGTCCAGATATTTACGGACCCGTCCTGCTTCGTGGGTAGACAGTTCTGCTGTTGCATGCGTAAGCTGATCACGAGCGACAGCAGCTGGTGGAAATGTCTTCACATAGGCCTTAAGCGTTTCTGTTTCGTAGGCACCCGGGCCAACACCCATATAACCGGTTGATTTAGACCAGTGCGCTGACTGTTCAGGAGAGGTCATAAACTTCACAAACTTGAACGCTGCTTTCTTTTCTTTAGCGGATGATTTTTTGAAGATATAAAAGTTACCGCCACCAGTTGGTGAACCCAACTCTTTGTTACCCGGTAATTTTGCAACACCAAAATCAAAACTGGCCTTGTTTTTTACTGTCGTCAAGTTACCAGTAGAGTGCCACATAATTGCGGTTGTCTGGTCAAGAAAGTTCTGTCGTAAAGTGCCCCATTCAATCATACCTTTAGGCATAATCCCGTGCTTGTTGCCAAGATCTTGCCAATATTCCAAAGCAGCAACAACGCCTGGCTTATCAAAGTAGGTTTCTGTGCCTTCCTGGTTCATCAAAACTTCGCTGTTTTGCTTAGTCAATGCGCCAAACATCCAGTAGGGATAACCTGTTGACGGGATCATTGCACCCCATTGCTTAACCGATCCATTACTGTCTTTTTTAACTAATTTTTTACCCATGCTGGCGAATTCTTCCCAGGTGGTCGGTGGCTTCTCAGGGTCTAGTCCAGCAGCTCGAAACATGTCTTTGTTGTAGTACATGACAATGGTTGAACGTTGGAAGGGAATGCCCCAAGTTTTGCCGTCAGCTTTACCATTTTCCATTAGTGCAGGGTAAAAGCTATTAAGCCACTGTCTCTCTGAATCATTGCTGACAAGGTCATCAAAAGCAACGATAGCTTCAAGGTTGCGCAGTGCGTGAATGTCGATAGAAAACATGACAGACAACTGAGCTGGAGAGCCGCTTTGTAGAGCGGCTAATGCTTTGACACGTGCATCATTATAATTACCCGCATAAATCGCATTGACATTAATATCAGGGTTTTCAGCTTCGAACTTGTCTACCATGCCATCAACCACTTTAGTTAACGAGCCGCCGACAGCGACTGGATAGTACATGGTTAAATCAGTGGCTGCGCTGGCAGCACCGCTTAATCCTAGGATTGAAGCAATGCCAACAGTCGACAAGCATTTAGTGAGTATTTTCATTAATATTTCCCCTTAGTTTTATTGGTTATTAAAAGTTTTATTCCACTCAAAAATTAGTTTGGAAATCTATGTTCGTTTCCGGAATCCCAGCGAATTAATAATCTTTGCTGGGCTTTAAACATGGCATGTCCCGGATAACGTATTTTCACCAACTTTTGATCTTCTTCCGTTGCGCTAACATCGGCAAGCACGATGGTATCGGCACCGTGGTAGTCACAACTGACAACATTGGCCGGCATACCTTTATCAGAAATCTCGATATGCTCGGGTCTGATACCCAGACGATCTTTTCCAGAGCCAATAATATTCATTGGAGGACTACCAATAAACTGCGCCGTAAAGAGAGTTTGGGGGCTGTTGTATAGAGCTTTGGGCACATCGATCTGTTCGATCTTCCCGTCATTCATCAAAACAATTCGATCAGCCATACTCATCGCCTCGACCTGATCGTGGGTAACGTAAATAACAGACATACCTAAGCGTTGTTGTAGCGCTCTTATTTCGGTGCGCATTTCATTTCGTAACTTAGCGTCAAGGTTAGACAGGGGCTCATCCATTAGACATAACTTCGCTTGTGCAACAATAGCCCTCGCTAATGCAACACGCTGGCATTGACCACCAGACAGTTGTCCTGGTTTTTTTTGAAGATGGTCTCCAAGTCCAACCAGCTCGACAACAGAATCAAGGCGTCTTTTTTGCTCGTCTTTAGGCACCTTCCGAGCTTGTAGTCCGAATATAATATTTTCCTCCACTTTTAGATGGGGAAAAAGTGCATAGGATTGAAACACCATTGCTAACTTTCTCTCACCCGGTGAAAGTTGAGTGATATCCCTGCCGTCCAGTTCAATGTTGCCTTCATCAGGCATTTCTAGACCCGCAATCATTTTGAGTGAAGTCGATTTACCACATCCCGAAGGGCCCAAAAGAGCGACGAATTCTCCCTCGTTGACGGTAAAACTTAACTTATCAACAACGGTTAACTCACCATAGCGACGTGATATTCCATCTACTCTTAACATGGCAAAAATTCCTTGGTAGAACCCACTTCAATTGTTTCGGTTTCAAATGTTGCACAGGACTGCTTAATTGAGTCAGATATGAAGTCCATTACTAGAATATCGACATCACACAAAGTGCCGGTAACCACTGGAGCATAGCGGTCGATCTTGGTATTGTCAGCGACAAGTATGCGCGTTTCGCTGTTTTGCATAATAGTTCGAGATACGCTTGATTCTTCCTGAGAGAAGTCGAGTAACTGGCCTTTTTGGTTCAACCCTCCGATACCAAAAATACCGTATTGGATATTAAACTTGTTCAAAAAATCCGTAGTTTCTGGACCCATCGTATCTTGGTCACTGGGCCGCACCAACCCTCCAGCTAGATATGTTTGTATTTTAGGATTATGACTAAGCGTCAATGAGACATTAATATTATTGGTCACAACAGTGAGTCCTGGGTGATCCAGTAGCGCCTGAGCTACTTGCTGAGGCGTGGTGCCGATACCCAGAAAGATGCTGCTATTTTCAGGCAATAACTCGACTACCTTGCGTGCAATATACTGCTTTTCCGTGAGGTTCATAACTGTGCGATTACTAAATGGCAAATTATGATTATTGTTCGGCAGGCTAATACCGCCATGCACCCGGCGAACAACTCCAAGTTCACTCAGTTCGTTGAGGTCTTTCCTGATAGTTTGAATAGAGACATTAAATAATGAAGTAATCTCCGCACTAGAAAGCACGCCATTAGTTTCATGAAGTTGATCAATTATCCGTTGCTGTCGATGTGATAAAGACATTTAAATGGTTTTCCAAACGTTCTAATAATTAAACTTAAAACTGAGAACTCAGAATCTACTATATATTCCAATAATATTTCGATAGAAACAATATAACTTTCGTTCGAAACACTTGTCCAGCAATTAATTATATATTCGAAATTAAATATGCAAATCACACCTGACTCCAGATACATTATTTTATAATCAGAAGTATGAAACCAGACTATAAACTTGACTATTTACAAAAACTATTTAATTCTCAATAAGTATTCTTAACTAAATTAGAATTATTCTTCAGCTAAATCAACTGTTCAACATATAGCATGAGCGTTAATTGTTACAGCTATGTGACAATCAAGCTGAAGAGGGTCTATATTCAGCCTCGTGAGGTCAAGAAAGTTTTCTGATAGTAGTTAGTTCCTTGCACTCGTTAATATTGTTGTTAGTCCAAAAACGTTCCTATTGCGTATTTATGTTATTAATACTAATCCGTTTTAGCTTTGAACAGTTTTGAACAAAATTATGCCATTGACTTAGTGTCGCTCACGAAAAAAAATTTTCTAATTGTTATTTAAACTGAGTACCAGCCAGATAAAAGAACATTTACTGGCACCCTTATTAAAGGAATCATTATGAAAAAATTCTTGCGCTTATTCTCTACTTCACTTTTCCTAATGTGTACAAACAGTTTTGCTAACTGCCCAGCTCTGCTAGACTTTGAATCAACTAAGCTTCACTCAAGTAATACCGTCAATTTTTGCAATAATTTTAAGAGTAAAGTATTGCTTGTGGTCAACACGGCAAGCCATTGTGGCTTTACACCGCAATTTAAAGATTTAGAAGTTCTTTACAACAAGTACCGTGATCAAGGTTTGGAAATTGTCGGCTTTCCTTCAAACGATTTTAATCAGGAAGCCAGTACTGAATCCAAAACGGCAGATGTTTGCTATGTTAATTATGGCGTCACATTTACTATGATGTCTCCAAGCTCTGTGCGAGGCAGTGCTGTTAATCCATTTTTTAAACAATTAGCAGATAAAACTGGCAGTACCCCGGGCTGGAATTTTAACAAATACCTAGTCGACCGTGATGGCAGCACAGTCAGGCACTATGCGTCAAACAAAAAACCGATGGGCAGCAGTCTGGAGCAAGATATTGTACGATCGTTAAAAAAGCTACCCTAAGATAATCTTTAAACAGGCGTTTTACCATTGCCATTGTGGCTTATTCGTTCCTTTTTGTCGGCTCATTGCTAGAATCTTTATTTAATAAGGTACATTCTAGCCATTGCAGTTAATCAAGGCGCTGCTGTACTAGCAGTTTTCAGCGCAGTGGATAATCGAGTCTAGCCAGCTATTGAATATTTTTCTGCTTAGCTCAGTCTTCCTGCACTAATGACTGTGAGAGGGGTATTTTTTTTTGGTTTTGAGAGCCTATTGCCAGTGCACCGTTACAGGGACGCAACTATAAGTATGGCCTAATAAACATTGTTGCTGAACAAAAATCAGATTACGATAATCACTATTTTAGAGGCACTCTAAAAACATGTCGACACGCTTCATTACTCGTACATTAGGATATTTAGGCCTTATTCCATTTATTATTCCTGCAATTTTAGTAGCAACCAACAGCGGTTACTCTGATTTTGCTATTAAAATTGTTGAAATTTATGCCTTTGGAATAATCTGCTTTCTGACCGGAAGCTGGTGGGGCATGGCGTCCTTAAACGATAATCGAGCTCTGATCTTTCTCAGTAATCTTTACTTTGTTACTGCTTTTTTGCTGCTATTTCTCGCACCTTTATGGTGGTCACTTGCAGCATCCGTTTTGCTAATTGGTATTTTTTCTCTGGAACAAAAACAATCTCTGTTTCCGTCATTGCCCCAATTCTATCGCCAAATGCGCGCAGTCCTCACGGTATTATCCAGTAGCTCGATGCTGGTTATCCATATCACTCGCTGAACCAATATTAGTCAGACAGTGATCTCTTTTCTTTTTTCATACGTAATTAGAATACAGTTTCTATTTTTTTGAGGCCACATGAGACCAGCGACTAACATTCATACTAAAGATAATATTCTTAAAGTCAGTGAAGCCAGCATTAACATTTCTAATCTTCGGTTACGAACCTATATTGGATTTAACCCCGAAGAAAAATCCAAACAACAGGATGTTATTGTCAATGTTCTCATTCGTTATCAGGCCGATTTGGCATTTGTTAGCGACAATGAGGATGACGCATTAAATTACAAGACAATTACTAAAAGTATGATTAGTCATATTGAAGATGGCCGCTTTCATCTTCTCGAAAAACTGGCAGCAGATTTATTGGCAATTGCAACAGAATCAAAACAAGTCACTTTTGCAGAAGTCAAAGTAGACAAGCCATATGCCTTGCGTTTTGCCGATTCAGTATCAGTTACCTTGAGTGCCCACCGTGACTGACCCGCTGCAATTAGCTAAAAATGACGACCCTGTCATTATAACAGGCGGCGCTCAAAGGCTGGGTTTGGCAACTGCGATTGCTTTGCAAAAACAGGGTTATAAGGTTGTAATCACCTACCGAAAACATCGGCCCATACTTTATGATCTAGAGGCCAGTGGGATAGCTACCATGCAAGCAGACTTCAGCGACGACCAAGGAATTCAACGCCTGACGGGAGAATTATGCTCCCGATTCAACTCGGTGCGCGCAATTATACACAATGCCTCTGAGTGGCTTCCCGAAAGCGATACTCTGAGTGATGAATCGGTCATGCAACGCATGCTCAACACCCATGTTATGGCTCCTTATTTGATCAACCAAGCCTGCGGCGACCTGCTAATTAAGCATGGCAAAAAACATGGCTACGCCGATATTATTCACATGAGCGACTATGTTGCAGCCAACGGTAGCAAGAAGCATATTGCTTATGCGGCCAGTAAAGCGGCCCTAGATAATTTGACATTGTCTTACGCAAGCAAATTAGCACCTTGGGTTAAAGTCAATGGCATCGCACCCGCACTGTTAATGTTTAATCAGGATGACGATGAGCAGTATCGTGAAAAAGCCAAGAAAAAATCTTTACTTGGCATTGTTCCCGGGGCGTCCGAGGGCGTTAACACCATTCAATACATACTTGAAAGCCAATATTTGACTGGAAAAATAATTGCACTTGATGGTGGTCGCCACCTAGCCCGCGCCAGCTAAGTCATAACTACTTTCAAATCAAACGCCAATAATAGGAATGAAATAATGAACCTGAATCACGCTTATGCTGAAATAGGAATGACGTCACTGTTCTCCGAGGAGGCAGACCTGGTCCGTAACGCATTGATTGAACACGGCCTTGAAACACCATTATTGCCTGATACACTAGATCGTGATACAAAATATCAACGCATTAAGCAGTCTTTTGCCGATATTGCTACAACCCTAGGACTTGATCTCAAGGATGACAGCCTCCGCGAAACACCGCACCGTATTGCCAAAATGTACGTCGATGAAATTTTTTCGGGACTCAATTATGCCAATTTCCCTAAAATCAGCGTTATTGAAAATAAAATGGGCGTCGATGAGATGGTGAAAATCAGTGAAATTAGCCTAACCAGTACTTGCGAACATCACTTCGTCACAATCGATGGAACGGCGCGGGTTGCTTATATCCCCAAAGACAAGCTCATCGGGCTTTCCAAAATCAATAGAATTGTTCGTTTCTTTGCACAACGGCCACAGGTCCAGGAACGCTTATCACGCCAGATTCTTATCGCCATGCAAACGCTACTGCAAACTGACGATGTGGCCATTAGCATTGATGCAACCCATTATTGCGTCAAATCACGAGGCGTCATGGATGCCAACTCACATACCCAGACCACAGCACTCGGAGGCTTATTCAAGGATCAACACCAAACTCGTGCTGAATTCCTGAGCTGAAAAATGTCTCAACCCTCGACAATAGACTCTAGAGAACTTTCTTATTACAACAAGTTGGCCAAGGAATGGTGGGATGAATCTGGAAAGTTTTGGCCACTGCATCGCCTAAATAAAGTCCGCGAGGCTTATCTTAAGCAACAGATTTGCCTTCACTTTAATCGAGATGTAACAATAGTCAATCCACTACAAGGCCTGTCGATAATAGACATTGGATGTGGTGGCGGTATCTTATCCGAGTCGATGGCCAAACTTGGTGCTAGAGTGACCGGTATCGATGTTGTACCAAAAGGCTTGCAGGTAGCTAGGCAGCACAGTCAAAGCGAAAACCTTGACATAGAATATGTCGATTGTTCTGCAGAAGAAATGGTTCAATCTGGGCAACAGTACGATATTGTTTTGAATATGGAAGTCGTCGAACATGTCGTTGAGCTGCCTACTTTCATTCATAGTTGCGCTCAACTGTTAAAAGAAGATGGTATTACTTTCATTGCCACCATAAATCGTAATCCTTTATCCTGGTTGATAGCAATTATAGGGGCGGAGTACGTTTTAGGCTGGTTACCTCGCGGCACTCATCAATGGTCGAAATTTGTTAAACCATCCGAGTTGGCAAAATTGCTGCTAGATAACGCACTCTCTATAACGGTAGAGTCTGGTGTTCGAATCAATCCTTTTAACAAACATTTCTCTTTATCAAATAATCTTCACGTTAATTACATGGTTGCAGCCTGTGCTGTAAAATTTCAAAAATAAAAACCCGCTTATAATTATTTATTTTTTGATCTCTTAGAACTGTTCGGACGTATAAAAGAGAATATAAAGCAAAAAATACTTTAAATAAATAATGAATATTTTTTTATTAGACTATGACATTGAACGTTGCGCTGAATATTATTGTGATCAACATGTTATAAAAATGATCCAAAAAAACGTACAAATGTTGTGCACTGTCTTAAATAAAATTGGCTTTAAAACACCTTACAGATCTGCTCACAAAAATAATCCTTGCGTAATATGGTTAGGCGTTTCATTTGACAATTTTCTATGGCTAAAAGACTTAACATTATTGCTTAATGACGAGTATCTTTATCGTTTCGATAAACAGAGAAACCATCCCTCAATTGAGGTATTACATTCAATTTCTCAATATCGATATGCCCACAATGGTTTGACGCCATTTCCTCAGACAATGCCGATAAAATATAAAGTACCTGGTGATGCAGTAACGGCCTACCGACGTTTTTACATAGCCGAAAAGCAAGGCTTCGCACGCTGGACACTGCGAGACAGACCCGATTGGTTTGTCAAATTAGGCTCAGCAGCAATCTGATCCATAAACTTTTTAACCAATTATTGAAATAACTATTCTAGCAATTAAATCAATACTAATGAGGTACATCATGAAACAAAAATTGACCCGAAGAAATTTTTTGAAAACAGTCTCTTTATTTGGAGTTTTACCATCTATAACTATTGGCAGTATGAAAGCGCTTGCCAGTTCACCACAACTTGACCCCGAGAATCCTCAAGCAAAGGCACTCGAATACAATCATGAGTCCATAATTGCCAATGAGAATTGCGCCAACTGCCGCCTTTATATCGGCGATGCTAGCCAAGATTGGGGTCCCTGCGCCATATTCCCTGGTCAAAACGTCGCTAGTGCTGGTTGGTGCAAAGCATGGGTAGCCAAAGGGTAGTCACCCTTACTTCATTAATTAAAAACCAATCACATCGCATTGAAGCAAAAAGATGATAATTGTCAAAACGAAAGGAAAAGCATTGGATCTTCCCTATCGACATCTCCACCAAGAATATATTTTAACCTTTAGTCTGCTTCACCACGGGTGGGTGCCTAGAAATGCAAAATAACGTCAGTCCGGTCTGCGACTTTGAACTAAACAGCTATCTAGGCTGGTGGTACGAAATCGCGAGACTGGATCGTTCTTTTGAGCAAGACTTTGTAAAATTAACGGCTGAATTCGTTTTACGGGAAAAAAATATTGTCAGTGTCGTAAACCAAGAATTTTTAAATAAAGACAATGAATGGAGCGCAGCCAACAGCAAAGCATATTTTGTTAACAGCGTTGGGGAAGGTTACTTAAAAGCTCCCCTCTTTGGCCCGTTTTACGGCTCTTACGTAATATACGAACTTTACAAAGAATGTCATCAATATGCATTTGTATCAGGTCCAGATTTATCTAATTTATGGCTATTGTCGAGAACTAAAAATGTTTCCGCTGAAATCGTAAGGAGTTTTATTCAACAAGCAAAAAACTTTGAATTTAATACCAATGATTTAATCATGATCAATCAAAACCAAAATATTAAGAATGGAAGAGCTGTTTAAATTATTGTAATGCAACCACAAATTTTTTTAGTGACCTTGTAAGCTTGATAGTTAAATATTTGTAGAATTTAGCTCTAAATTTATTAAGCTAAACTGACCAATCATTTCTATCAAAAAGTTAGTCAAAAAAAGCCGGGGGTTCTCGACCATTTCAAGAGCTTTTAAAATCAGTCATCGACAAATATAGACATACCGGCTAACACTTTATCTGGTATTTTCAGGAAGCTATTTCTAAACGGTTGCGGCCTAATTCTTTGGCCTTATAAAGCGCAGTGTCAGCTATCATCATTAATTCTTCCATGTCATAGCCACTGTGTAATGGAGCCATTGACAAACCGATGCTGACCGAAAAGGTCATGCTCTTACCCCTATGACTAAACGTTGTTTCATTAAAGCGGCTTCGTAGGCGCTCACCTAATACGCAGGCTTCCTCAAGTGTGATGTCACTTAACAAAATGATGAATTCCTCACCGCCATGACGAGCAAAAATATCACTCTCACGTATGATCGATGAAAAACACTTAGCAAAACCACGCAAGACTTCATCTCCCATTGCGTGTCCAAAGCGGTCGTTGATCTCCTTAAAATTATCTAAATCGCAACTCAACATGACAACAGTGCGCTCATGGAGTTGCATTTTATTAACTAATTTTAAACCGGCTTCCTCAAAAAAACGCCGATTGTAAACACCCGTTAAAGGATCGGTTATTGCCAAACGGTTTAACTGGGTATTCGCATTAAGCAATTCACGAGTTCGCTCTTCAACCATGCTTTCCAATTTATTATTTTGATCAACTAGCGCTTGCTCTGCACGTTTAAACTTATGTTGCACATCCTTAAGACGCTTTAATAGCAGGTTTAACAAATCTGTCATTTCCCCCAATTCGCTTTTCTTATGCCAATGGCTGACGACCAAGTCTTGATCAGGATTATTCGGATCAATCGTATTTATTTGACGCCCTAAATGAATCAGGGGACGAGTCAGAGTATAATAAAATAGAACCAACAGCCCAGCGCTGAGGGTAATGTTACGTAAGAAACTTCCGATGATTGTTCGAAAGGAACGTTGAAGAAACTGCTTCGCAACCAGGTAACTATCCAAGCGAACTTCAATGCGCCCGATATCATCTTTGACACCCGGAAATTTGAGCATAATAACGATTGGTTTTTTAGAACTGAACAACACACCAGCAATTCCAGATAAAAGTGACTGACTGAGTTCACGTTCAGTTTTATAAAGATCTTTACCCAAATCGTCAATAATTCTCACATGTTGGAATAAGTCATATTCTCCCAAGCCTAACACTACGGTTCGAGCTAGTGTCGGATCAATATTGAATACTGCCTGAGCAGCTTGGTGGCGCATTGCACTAACCACTTCGGCTGCATTGCGTCGAGCCGTTACTTGCTCATCGAACAAATCAAGCGCAATGGTTGCAACGCTTAAAATTAGACCTAAAATAAAGGTGAGAGAAAGGGTAAATACGGTTTGACGAAACCAAATTTGGTCTCGTAACAGGGCTTTACTTTTTGAAGTTGAAAGCTGAGAAGTCATCTCATTTAAGCTTAAAGTATTCCTCATAGATTTTTCGATAACGTTTTTTCGAATCTTCATCTAAAAAATCTTCATAGAAACTTCTAAAATCATCACGCTTCACCGCTTCAACTAGCAAAGCATCAATTTTTTTTATTACTGCCTCACCCCAAGGTGTTTTAGAGCAACCAATAAACCCGACCGTATATTCTATAATTTCATTAATAGGCAATTGGGCAATATCAGCGGCAACCCCGATGGAACGCCCATGAAATTGGGCCTCAACCGGTTGAGCGAACATGGCATCAATATTACCCTTAGCTAACATTGTTAACAGGCCTTTTGGCCCTTCATTTCCTAACCTTTCAATCAGAATATTAGAACCTTTATATTTAGCTAAAAGAGCATCTATCGGCTTGGTATAGGAGCGGCCATTTGAGTACCCAATGCGTACAGCTCCAGATTGAATTAGTTTTTCAAGTGAGATACGTCCTGACTCATTTTTAAAGTCATTGAATTTCGACAAATCGCCTTTACGAACGACGAGATCATTGGGTAACAATAAACGTGCGGGTTTGGTAAAAGCAATGAATTCAGAACGTGCAGGTGTTTTAAGTAAGGTAACCGAACAGGCATTCAAACCCTTTTTCATATCACGCAAAGTGCGTTTAAACGGTGATACTAGTACCTGATGGTCAAAACCATCCATCTCCTGAGTCAAATAATTCTCAATCTGGTCTGAATATCCTTTTC
>CAWVZP010000006.1:0-35229 GCA_963934675.1 uncultured Gammaproteobacteria bacterium
GCAGCATCCTGTTCGTGGTTTAGTCCCACCTTTAGCGTTCTTACCCGCAATAGAAGGTCATGCCATTAGTCTTGAGCTGGGCGATTGGGTCATAGATACCGCATTGAACCAGATAAGCCACTGGTGCAGTATGGGGCTCCAGATGCCTGTCAGCGTCAACGTTAGCGCCTATCAATTGCAATGCGATAACTTCACCACCCGATTGGCAGCCTCGTTGGAGAACCATCCTGAGGTGAACCCATACTTTTTAGAATTAGAAATACTCGAAACTAGTGCATTAAATGACATCAAAAAAGTGTCTGACACCATGAATGCCTGCCTGGATCTGGGCGTACGCTTTGCCTTAGATGACTTTGGTACCGGGTATTCATCACTTACTTATCTCAAGCGCCTGCCAGCACACTTGATTAAAATCGATCAGAGCTTCGTGCGGGACATGTTAGAAGATGCCGACGATTTATCGATTGTTGAAGCCGTTATTGGTTTAGCTAAAGCATTTCAGCTTGAAGTAATTGCTGAGGGTGTAGAAACGATTGATCATGGCCTATCACTGTTGCAACTGGGTTGTGAATTGGCGCAAGGTTACGGCATTGCTCGACCGATGCCTGCTGATGATCTTCCTGAGTGGGCATTAAACTGGAAAGCAGATGATGCTTGGCTGGCAATAAATCCTATAGAGACGAATTGAATCAGACATTGTACTTAAGTACTTAACTGGAAATTGCTTTACAACGTTGGGCTATGAATATCAGCTTTGGAACCAGGTTCTCCTTTTAAACTTATTGAACCGGCGACTATTATATCAACAAACCGTGCGGAAACGCTGTTTTGGATACAACAATAATTCCCAACTGATGACTCTACCAATTGTAGTTCACTGCAGATCACAAGCCATTGACACGCTGCCAGAGTTTGACCTTATACAGTTAGCGTAACTTAGATATATTAAGGTTTAAGCTGGTCAGCGTATTTTCAATATTTTTTGACATCGATACCCTCAGTAACAGAAAGCGAAAACAAAGGACTCATCAGGGTGTCGCAGTAGAGAAAATATCTTCTAATGTTAACGTAGATGTTAGCAAGACATCCGCATTTTTTAGCCCAACATAACCCGGCAATTCCGCATAAAACTCGTCCGAAGTCATATTGAACGTTTCGGCAAATAGTGCTTTCCACGTTTCTTTATTAGGATTGGCCATCATATAATCCTGCAATATTAATTGAAAAGATTTTTCTTCTGTGATGCCTGATAATAAGAGTTCCTTCGCCAATACTAAAACAAGAAAAATTGAAGAACTATAGTTGGTATCGATATCCCCGGACGCGGCATGAGTTTCGAACTTTGCTGGTGATTCTAAAACATCATTGTGGACATCGTTTTGGTTCTCAGCGGTGTAGCTAATACCGTAATGTTGTTAGATGTATATTCCTTCAACCCTAGCTGCTCTAGCTGCTGTGCTGTCATAACTGCTAAACTCCCCTCCCAGGACAGCATGAGTACATATTATGTCGATGGCAGACTCCATCATTATCTTCGACTTTGAAACAACCGGACTTTCACCTGATATGGGTGATCGCATTATCGAAATTGGTGCTGTACGCATAGAAAAGGGTCACATTGTGGATCAGTTTCAGGCGCTAATGAACCCAGGAAGCCGTATTAGTTCGTTTATTGAAGACTATACAGGTATTACCAACGCCATGCTGAGAGACGCAGATTCATGCAGCAATGTCATGTATCGCTTCGCTGACTTTATCTCAAACTCAAATATGGTGGCCCATAACGCTTCGTTTGATAAACGATTTTTAGATTCAGAACTTCAGAACATTGGACGTAGCTATAGTGGCGAAATCACCTGCTCTCTGCTGGCCTCTCGCAGACTGCTCCCAAGCGCGCCTGATTATAAATTGGGAACACTCGTTAAATTTTTATGTATAGAAAATAGCGGTAGCTTTCACCGCGCACTCTACGATGCAGAAATGACTGCCAAAGTCTGGGTTGCAATGCTGTCCACCGTTCGCGAACACTACTCCCTTGCCAACATTCCGTTCTCACTTATCCAAAAGATAAATAAAACCCCTAAAAAGTCGGTTTCGAAATTATTAGCCCGAATGGGTAATATATCGTTATAACGTCATAATATAGGTTATTGGATTGGAGCTACCTTCCATTATAGTGGTTGATTGTGCACGACCACACAACCCCAACAGCAAATAAATTTCCTTGGTGATTAGATTAATACCCCCACAGGTCGATAGCGAAAGTTATCAAATCAAAACACTATGAATTTGTATTAGGAAATCGACGCTTGTTTTGTGTGGATTTGTGCCTCAACCCCAACCTGAGTTAATAGCAGCAGGAGGGAAAACCCATCAGGCATAAAAAAACCCAAGCAATGTCAACTGCTCAGGTCTTATATATGGCGGAGAGCGAGGGATTCGAACCCTCGATACGGATTAACGTATACACCCTTAGCAGGGGCGCGCCTTAAGCCACTCGGCCAGCTCTCCAAATCTTATTTAATAAAGCGGCGAGAACCGCCGCTTTATTTTAACTGAAGCTAATGAGTCATTAACTTCAGATTGTATTGCCTATCTGATCTTCGTCTTGGTCTAGCTCTTGGTCATTATCTTGAACTTGATCTGTGTCTTTAACTTGCACTTTTCCTTGTTCTTCTTCCGCTTTTATACGGTCGTAAATCTCTTCTCTGTGTACCGCAATTTCTCGCGGCGCGTTCACACCAATTCTAACTTGATTTCCTTTAACGCCCAAAACGGTGACTGTTACTTCATCACCTACCATTAAAGTCTCTCCAATCCGACGGGTTAATATCAGCATATAGTTTCTCCAAATATATATATCACGGTAATCTCAACCTGAAAGTCCATACAGGTTATCCAGTAATTATTATTATATCGTCCCAACCCTCGTTAAGAACTGGGCGCATTCTACCCAACTAATGCGATAAGGGCTACCCTTCAGTCTCTAAATTGAAGCCATCATGTAATGTCCGTACCCCAAGCTCTAGGTATTTTTCATCAACAACGACTGAAATTTTAATTTCTGACGTGGAAATCATCAAAATATTGATTCCCTCTTTGGCTAACAGTTCAAACATTCGGCTCGCAATACCTGCATGAGATCTCATTCCCACGCCGACGATCGAAATTTTGGCAATACGATTATTACCCAAGGCTTCTCGGGCATTGAGTGTTTTTGCGGTTTTGTTTAAAGATTCAAGCGCTGCTTCATAGTCATTTCGATGCACTGTAAAGGTGAAGTCTGTTGAGCCGTCTGCACTAACGTTCTGCAGAATCATATCTACTTCGATGTTCGCATCAGAGATAGGCCCCAAAATCTTAAATGCAATGCCCGGTGTATCTGAAACACCATTAACTGTCAGCTGGGCTTCGTCACGGTTAAATGCAATGCCCGATATTAACGCTTGTTCCATAATATCGCCTGCTTCATATTCTGAGGTTATTAGGGTTCCTTCGCCTGCTTCGAATGAAGATAAAACACGTAACGGAACATTATATTTTTGAGCAAATTCAACGGCTCTTATTTGCAATACCTTTGAACCAAGGCTTGCCATTTCGAGCATTTCTTCGAATGTAATGGTATTCAAACGAGTCGCGTTAGGCACTACGCGTGGATCAGTTGTATATACGCCGTCAACGTCAGTAAAAATCTGACATTCATCGGCACCCAGCGCTGCAGCCAATGCAACACCGGTTGTATCTGAACCACCACGGCCTAGAGTAGTAATGTTGGATTGCTCGTCAACACCTTGAAACCCCGCAACAACAACTATTTTACCTTCATCAAGATCTCGTCGAATATTTTCTTGATCAATAGATTTTATACGCGCTTTATTGTGCGCACTGTCAGTGACTATACGTACCTGCGCACCCGTGTATGACTTTGCTGGGTATCCACGCTTGACGAGTGCCATTGCCAATAAGGCTATTGTGACTTGCTCACCCGTGGTGAGCAATACGTCTAGTTCACGTCCTTTTGGTTTTGGCGTTATCTCGTTGGCTAACGCCATGAGTCGGTTGGTCTCACCACTCATTGCAGACAATACAACAACCATGTCATTGCCCTTTTCTTTATAGGCTATAACTTTGTCTGCAACCGCTTCAATACGCTCTATTGAGCCAACCGAAGTACCGCCATATTTTTGAACCAATAAAGCCATTAGTTATACTAAAAAAAACGAGGCAATATTATAGAAAATATCGCCTCATATGTATAACGAATTTTGTCAATTTATTACGATTATTAGCAATTAAACTTGGCTTTCTATCCAGGGTGCTACTGATGCCAGCGCTTTTTCCAGATTTTCAGGCTGGGTGCCGCCAGCCTGAGCCATATCAGGTCGCCCTCCCCCTTTGCCACCACATTGCTCAGCAACAAATTTGGCAATATCACCCGCTTTAATATGACTGGTTTCAGCTTTCGTGACGCCAGCAATAATACTCACCTTACCGTCTTGACTGCTAGCCAAAACAACAACAGCAGCCAATAGCTTATTCTTTAATTGATCGACAGTATCTCGAAGCGCTTTTGCATCAGCGCCTTCGAGTACGGCGGCTAACACCTTTATGCCCTTAATCTCTATTGCCTGACTAATCAGATCACCACCGGCTTGGCTGGCTGCTTTTGATTTTAAAGAGATCAGTTCTTTTTCCTGCACCCGAAGGCTGGTTTGTAATTGCTGAATCCTATCAACAAGGTCATCTCGACTCGATTTTAACGCCTGGGCTGCATCCTCCACTTTGTTTTCACAATCAATAAAACGTCGAACTGCATCATCACCTGTAACCGCTTCGATTCTTCGAACACCCGAGGCAGTGCCGGTTTCAAGGGTCATTTTAAATAAACCAATATCACCTGTTCTTTGCACATGAGTACCACCACATAGTTCAACAGAATCCGAGCCAATACTTAATACTCTGACAACATCGCCATACTTCTCACCAAATAGCGCCATTGCGCCAGTCTTTTTGGCCTCGTCCATATCCATCAACTTAGAACTGGCTGGCAGATTGAGACGGATCTGGTCATTCACCCAAGTTTCTATTTGGATGATTTCATCTTTTGTTAATGGCTGGTAATGTGAGAAGTCAAAACGCAGTTTTTCGGCGTCAACCAACGATCCTTTCTGCTGCACGTGCTCGCCCAAAACCTGCCTTAACGCCTCATGCATCAAATGAGTTGATGAATGATTCAGCATAACGGCCTGCCGATGTTCTGAATCGATAGCCGCGTGAATAGAATCGCCAACACTTAATTGACCGCTACAGAGCAAACCTACGTGTAGGTAAACATCACCTTGCTTCTGGGTATCGCTAATCCTGAACTTGCTATCCCCCACAGTTAAATCTCCAATATCGCCCACCTGACCACCTGATTCAGCGTAGAAAGGTGTTTGGTCGAGAATCACTATGGCTTGATCACCATTGTCGAGTGTATTGACGGGTTTATCGTTTTGCAGAATAGCAATGACTCTAGCATCTGCACTATTGTGTTCATAACCCAGAAAACTAGTCGCAATATAACCGTCAAGATTCAGTTTTTTACTGACCGCGCCAAACTGGCTAGATGCTCTGGCACGGGTTTTTTGGGCTTCCATTTCAGCTTCAAAACCAGCTAAATCTATTTCTAGCGCTTGCTCTCTAGCGACATCAGCAGTGAGATCAACCGGAAATCCAAATGTATCATAAAGTTTGAAAACAACGGGGCCACTGATTGTATTGCCATTGAGCTCACTGATTGTTTGCTCAAGAATCCGCATACCCATTTCTAAGGTCTCAGCAAATCGTTCTTCTTCTTTTTGCAAAACACGGGCGACATGGTCGAGGTGTTGAGTCAGCTCAGGGTAGGCCTCACCCATTAATTGATCTAACGTCGCAACCAACTTATAAAAGAAGGGCGTCTTGCAACCTAATTGATGACCATGACGTGCAGCGCGACGAATAATACGCCGCAGTACATAACCTCTACCCTCGTTCGAAGGCAATACACCGTCGACAACGAGAAAAGCACAGGATCGAATATGATCCGCTATAACGCGTAACGATTTATTTTCCAGATCATTAATGCCCGTTAACTCACCCGCCGACTTAATCAGGGTCTGGAATAAATCGATATCATAATTGTTATGGACGTTCTGTAAGATAGCGGCGAGTCGCTCTAATCCCATACCGGTATCAACTGACGGCTTTGGTAAGGGGTTTAAAGTACCCTCCTCGTCGCGGTTGTACTGCATAAAAACCAGGTTCCAAATTTCAATATAGCGATCGCCATCTTCTTCTGGTGTACCTGGCGGCCCCCCTTCAATTTCAGGACCATGATCATAAAAAATTTCACTACAAGGACCACAAGGCCCAGTATCACCCATCGACCAGAAATTATCACTGGTACCTATACGAATTAACTTTGCAGGGTCAATTCCAATTTTATTGATCCATATATCAGCAGCTTCATCGTCTTCGGAATAAACCGTTACCCAAAGCTTTTCAACCGGCAGACCGATAACCTCCGTGAGAAAATTCCAAGCGTAGAAAATAGCCCTTTCTTTAAAGTAGTCACCAAAACTAAAGTTACCTAGCATCTCAAAAAAAGTATGATGCCTCGCTGTGTAACCAACATTCTCTAGATCATTGTGTTTTCCGCCTGCTCGAACACATCGTTGAGATGTCGTCGCCTTGCTGTAACTTCGTTTGTCGGTACCCAAGAAAACATCTTTAAATTGCACCATCCCCGCATTAGTAAACAACAGCGTTGGGTCATTACCTGGTACGAGTGGGCTAGAGGCTACAATCGAATGTCCGTGACTTTCAAAGTAGGTCAGAAACTTGTTGCGTAATTCAGCGCTGGTAGTCATATTTTTGGGGTCTTAATATATAGATGACACACAAGCCATTTTGCGTATCGTCTGCGAAGATGATGTTTACAATCGGCTGAGTCGTTTTATAACGGCAAAGCCGTGGCTAGCGGAATAATCGCATGACTGACTCGGGAGAAAAACCCCTATTTTGTAAAAAACGCGCCTGTTTTATTTTTTGGGCATAATCAGTTGGTATTTCATACCCATACTTTTTTATTCGTTGCCGCTCCAGTAATTCATTCCAGTCATTTGGCAGGGTTGACATGTGCTCGTCGACTAAAACACTGTCAACCCCTCTCTGGCGTAACTCATGGGCGATTTTTACCGGCCCAAGGCCAGCATTGATTCTATGATTAACGTAACTTTCGGTAAAACGTGTGTCGCTTTGTAGGTTATTTTTTTGCAACACTCCGAGCGCTAGTTCAATTTCATCGCTATCAAATTCTCGTTTTTCCAGCTTTTGACGTAACTCATGCGCCGAATGTTCTCGGCGCGCAAGTAAATCCATTGCTTTGTTTCTAGCGCTTTTTAACGGCACTTAATTTCTGCCATACAATTCAGGCGCCTCTAAACATAATAATTTTTTCGTGGCCTGTTTTTTTGCTTCTGCAACAACAGTGGGTGCTTCTAAGCGAGAAAGCACCACGCAGAAAAAAATACATTTTAAGTGATAGCCTTCAGATGGTGACTAGATTTCTTCTAACTCGGCTTGAGTATCGGCTCCCTTCACCTTGTTATTGGCTTCTTCAGAAGGCTTAGGCAATAGCTCTTCACGAATTTTATGCTCTATTTCTGCCGACATTTCGGGATGCTCCTTGAGGAATTGACGTGAATTATCCTTGCCCTGCCCAATGCGTACTTCTCCATAGCTATACCAGGCACCTGCCTTATTCACAAAGCCCAGCTTTACACCAAGATCAATTAATTCACCTTCACGTGAAGAACCTTCGCCGTATAGGATTTCGAACTCACACTGCTTGAAAGGTGGCGCTACTTTGTTTTTAACAACTTTAACTCGAGTCTCGTTACCGACCACTTCATCACCTCGCTTTATCGCACCAATTCGACGGATATCAAGGCGCACCGAGGCATAAAACTTCAGCGCATTACCACCAGTGGTGGTTTCGGGGTTTCCAAACATGACACCAATTTTCATTCGAATTTGGTTAATAAAGATCACCATCGTATTCGAGCGTTTAATGTTTCCGGTTAACTTGCGCAAAGCCTGTGACATCAAACGAGCCTGTAAACCCATGTGTGAATCACCCATGTCTCCTTCGATTTCAGCCTTTGGAGTCAAAGCAGCAACCGAGTCGACAACAACAACATCGACACCACCAGAGCGCACTAACATATCGGTAATTTCTAATGCCTGCTCGCCTGTATCGGGTTGTGAAACCAATAAGTCATTAATTTCGACACCCAGCTTGGTCGCATAGGATGGATCGAGCGCATGCTCTGCGTCAACAAATGCGGCCGCACCACCGGCCTTTTGGCATTCTGCAATCACCTGCAAAGCTAGTGTCGTTTTACCAGAAGATTCCGGTCCGTAAATTTCGACGACTCGACCTCGTGGCAAACCGCCTATGCCTAACGCAACGTCAAGAGACAATGAACCGGTTGAAATAACACCAATGGTATTATCAACACCCGAGTCGCCCAGCCGCATGACAGCTCCTTTACCGAACTGCTTTTCGATTTGACCGAGTGCTGCATCGAGTGCTTTCTTTCTATTTGCGTCCATTATTGTTACCTATGCGTTATTGATCTTGTGAGTTGATACTTGTTCATACATGGGATAATTTATATATATAAATTATCCCACAGACAAGAGAGAACATAAAGAGAACTTTCCAGCCTATAGCAATAACTCAATTTGCGACTGGGCTTATTATGCAAGACCAGTCTAATTTAGAGCATCACTTTACGACATTGATAGCTCATGGCATGAGCCACAGCGTGAATCTCGAAATATTATTTAACTTTCAACAAAAGGTAGGAGCTGTTTGATGACTGTGCGCATCGTCAACAAACGAACCATCTCTCTGTTACCATCAAATAAAAATTTCTGAGTACGCGTTTCGCTTTGATTTGCAATACCAATCCACACAGTGCCAACCGGTTTTTCAGCACTGCCGCCACCGGGCCCTGCGACGCCGGTAACTGCGATCGAATAATCCGCATGGCTATGTTTTAAAGCGCCCACGGCCATCGCTGTCGCCACCGGTTCACTGACGGCACCATAATAGTCAATTATGGACCCTGAAACGCCCAGCATCTCAATTTTTGATTCATTGCTATAGGTAACAAAGCCGCGTTCAAACCAAGCCGAGCTACCGGGTAAATCAGTAAATGACTTAGCAATTAAGCCACCTGTGCAAGATTCAGCAGTGCAGACCTTTAGCTGCTTCTCGGATAACAAGACTGCAAGATCATTAATCAACTCAACTATTTGTTTAGTCATTATTTACCTTAGCCTGATGACAGACGGTCTCAGGATCATGACCGCCAAGATCGATCGCAAATGCACCATAGTAGTTTGGATTATAGATTTCTCTCATACCGGACCTGCCATTGTCTGTAGCACCCGCATCGATAGCGGCTTGATAGAATTGATCGACTGCTTCAGTACTGATGGCGCGAAAAGCAGGCGTATTGGAGAATTATTTTTCCTGTACTCGTTACCAGCATTCTCACCAAACCAAAATCTAGCTTTATCCTCTGCCCCGAAACCCACCCAACCCTGAACCTCTACAATCAATTCAACACTTAGGAGCGTATCCACAAAGGATTAAACTACTGCAGAAAATTCATTTTGGCCAGAGCTTTCGAATAAAAAGCCTTGCTGGTAAGGTAATTTGATATAGCAATGCCAATGTGACCAATCATTATTAAGGCACTTTTCGAGAAGTAGATTTATCATCAGAATAAAGAGTGAGTTCGAATAAGTCCTTCGGATTATTAAGTCTCGGAACCAATGAAATTAGTTCCCCTAAATTGTATTGAGTCGCTAGAGAGAATATGTAGCGTAATATTGAGAAATCTTCAAGAGCGAACCCCACAGAATCAAATATCGTAATTTGTTGACCTGATTCACGGCCGACATCCAATTCGGCGATGACACGCCATAACGGGTAGACCAAATGATCAGCAGGTAACTGTTGAATTTCACCTTCGACACGACTTTGGGGTTCGTGTTCTATGAAAATTTTGCCCGCTTTAAGCACATTAATGTCCAATTCAGTTTTCCCAAGACAATCCCCGCCCACGGCATTGATATGCATTCCGGGTTCAATCATATCTGAGGTCAAAATAGTCGCCCATGTTTTATCTGCTGTAACCGTAGTGACAATATCTACGCCACGCACACAGTCCTGTGCTGACTTAGTTTTGGTCACTTTAAGATTCGGGAACCGATTTAATAAGTTTTTCTCAACTTTACCCATTGCCGCTTTATCAAGATCAAAGATTCGTAAATCGTCTATGCCAGCGATGGTGTGAAATGCAATCGCTTGAAACTCACTCTGAGCTCCACAACCAATCATGCCCATAATATGAGAATCCTTTCTGGCAAGTGCTTTTGCGGCCATGGCAGACGTCGCTGCCGTGCGAAGCGCGGTTGACAGCGTTAACTCTGATAACAGTCGTGGATACCCGGTTGATACATCGGATAGCGCGCCAAAAGCCATAACGGTCGGAAAGCTTTGCAAGGGGTTAGATGGGTGCCCATTAACATATTTGAAAGCGTAGTTTTCTGCATCGGCTACGGGCATTAATTCTATAACGCCGGTATCGCTGTGAGCAGCAGTTCGTGCCGACTTATCAAAATCTTCCCAGCGTGAAAAGTCTTGCTCTAAACAATTCAGCAAGCCACTAATAAATTCGCTGGTTCCTACTTTCCTCACCATTTCTCCCAGAGTGGGTACATCTATAAATAGAGTCATTGAGTCAATCCTTAGTTTAAGTTTTCAAGTTGATATAATTCTAAAACGATGATGAGCCAATAAATAGCCAACAAAAGTTATCAATTTGTCACTTATTCAAACATAATGTAGTTATTTTTTTACATTATGTTCGAAATATTAGGATTATAAATGTGCCTAGCAATCTAGACAAAAAAGATCTCAGCTTGATTGCGCTGTTGCGTTCAAATGCACGCATGCCGGTGGTGAACTTAGCGAAGCACCTTGGTGTGTCACGTGCCACCGTTCAAAACCGAATAAATAAACTTGAGCATGACGGTGTAATTCTAGGCTATACAGTAAAGTTAAGCCCCGATTCAGAAAGCCATCCCGTTAGATTATTGATGAATATTTCGGTTGAGGCTAAAAATGAACCCGCAGTAATTAAAAGGTTACGCGGCTACCCAGAGGTAATTGCTATTCATCATACGACGGGGCATTGGGATGTTATAGCCGATATACGCGCCCAAACATTGCCCTCGTTAAATTCAATTATGGGAGAGATACGGCTCATCGAAGGTATTTTACAAACGGAAACCAACTTGTTACTCGATAGTCAACTTTGACGACACAGGCGCCGGCCAGGTGACAGTCAGTAAAGGCCAACTGATGGACGCATCCTGAAATCAAAGATTGCTGTCTCGACGCTAATTTAGGTAAGCTCGATCGGTCACTGCAACGCATGCGCTAAACCTTTCTGCTGGTGTTCCGTCCAACAGGCTCCTAGGCTTTACTCAGTGTATGAAATGGGCACCTGATTAATAATTGGCGCAATCCTAGCCGCTTTCTTGTTTAACGCCTGATATCGATCATATACCCCTTCAGCTCCTCTCAGATTGTAATTGATACATTATTTTGCACTCTAGAATACCCAATGATCAAGATCTACCATTCTATTCGTCGTCCTTAGGTGCCACGCTTGCTCAGATAGTGACTTCTGCTGAATTGGAGTGCCTGCTTTATGCGACAGGAATAGATAGCTTCCAGTAATCAGTTTGAGTTCGAGTTGGCTTAAAAATGCCATTCCCTGTGAAGGTAGCTAGACGAATCTTTCGGCATCAGATTTAGTCGCTCTCAAATGTCAGGTTCCATTATCTAGATCAATATCGCGCCATTCGGCTTGACATACCAAGCCAGTCCTACAGCCAGTCAACAATGTAAATCGAAGGATATTCTTTCGTGTTGAAGTGAATACTGAGCCGGACAACCGTTTTAACAATTTGACTAACTCAGCATCCGTCAAATACCTCCTCCTTCTCTGGCTAGTCAATTTCACCTCAAGCATTTTCAATGCCATTTTCTGGTGAACAGGGGTTTGGAAAATCGTCACCAAATATACCCATTACGATGGCGTAATCAAAAGCAGCCGATAACTCACGAAGAACATTACCGGCTTGAACATTGGCACCCGCTTTATGACTCCAGTAATGAGATTAATAATATCCTTTCGAGTAATACTTGAAGCCGATTTTTCACCTAAACCGCGAACTGCATCGCCATGTAATGTGTACCTGACATCAGATTGTCCCTTTGGCTTTCAAACACCACAGACTCTTTTGCCATTGAGGATTCTATCCTCGATGTGCTGGGTCAGATAGATCGCCACCATATCCCCAACTGTGTAACATTCCGCCTACCGACCTCTTTGTAAAAAGCCTAAAGGCGTTCCTGTTTTAATATCTTCTTCTCGGACGCAGGACAACGGCCGGATAGCCTGATAGACTTTATTTTTGTAGCTGCACTCTTGCTCCTGCCAGAACTAGGACTGGATAGTTATCGATTTTTATTTTCCATAATGTTTCAGATACAGGGTTCTTATACCTAAGCTTTTGAAGAAAGTGGTTTTTTATCCAACTTGGTATTTATGATATTTTGCATGACAATACCCCAGCTTTTAAGACAATCACTTGCACGGCTTAAGAAAGTATTTTTTTACCGCCAAATTGAAAGAGTCAGATTTAGAAAGCTACACTTTTTCATGCAACACAGTGAATTCAGCTGGAACATCAAGGAACACCGTGAACCACTCAACTCTACCTAACCTGCTGCATTATAAAATTAAATTCAGTATTCAATGCGAAATATCCCAATGAATTCAAGCACATTGAAACAACAACCAACCCCAATGATTCAGCAATTTCTGCGTATTAAAGCCAATCATCTTGATTCACTTTTGTTTTATCGCATGGGTGATTTCTATGAGCTGTTTTTCGATGATGCCAAGCGCGCATCGCGATTGCTGGATATCACGCTCACGAAACGCGGAACAGCGAATGGCGAGCCTATTCCGATGTGTGGCATCCCTTACCATGCGGCGGATAATTATCTCGCCAAACTGGTGAAAGCCGGTGAATCAATTGCCATTTGCGAACAAATTGGCGACCCAGCAACCAGTAAAGGGCCCGTCGAGCGACAGGTGGTGCGGGTGGTGACACCTGGTACGTTGACCGACGAGGCATTACTGCAGGATCGTCAAGAGAATTTACTGAGCTGTATCTATCAGCAAACATCTGGCTGGGGTATCGCATCGTTGGAAATCAGCTCGGGTCGATTTACTGTCAGTCAGATCGGACTGAATGACTCTTTAGTCGGTGAGATAGCTCGACTAAACCCATCTGAGATTATTTATTGCGATGACCAGAAATTACCACTCGAACCAGCGCAGCTAAAACAAGCACACTCAATGCCAACCTGGTACTTCGAGCTTGAAACCTGCACCCGATTACTTTGCGAGCAATACCATATCCATGATCTGGATGGCTTTGGTTTGACTGATTTGCCACTCGGCATTTGTGCCGCTGGCTGTTTATTACAATACATCAAAGACCGGTTGAGAACTTCGTTACCCCATTTACAGTCGATTAGGATTGAGCAAGTGTCTGATGTTTTATTGATTGATGCCAACAGTCGTAAAAATCTTGAGCTAATTCAGTCGATTAATACCGAAGCAAGCGAGCATAGCTTGTTACATGTCATCGACTTTTGTCAGACCGCAATGGGGCATAGGGAGTTAACCCGCAATTTACAAAAGCCGATCCGTAATCAAAATGTGGTTCGCAAAAAATTGCAGGCGGTGGACAGTTTACTTGGCAATCGTCAATTTGAAGTAGTCGCTGAAACCATGAACTCAGTCGGTGATATAGAACGTATTCTAGCGCGCATTGGATTGCTATCCGCGCGGCCTCGTGACTTGAGCACTTTGATGGCAACGCTCGAATTATTACCTCAATTACAGAGTCAGTTAGAAAGCCTGGATAGCCCTTTGATCGGCGCCCTATCACAGCAAATTTCGACTCACCCAAAAACACTCACACTGCTCGACTCGGCTATCATCGACGAACCCCCTGTTTTGATCCGCGATGGCGGCGTGATAAAGCCAGGGTTTGATGCCGAACTGGACGAGCTAAGAGGCTTAAGTTCAAATGCAGATCAGTTCCTAATTGATATGGAGAATGAACAAAAGAAAAAAACCGGTATCAATTCGCTTAAGGTTGCCTACAACCGTGTGCATGGTTTTTATATTGAAGTAAGCAAACTACATTCAGATGCGATTCCGGTTGAGTATGTTCGGCGTCAAACTTTAAAAGGCGTCGAACGCTATATCACGCCTGAACTCAAATCGTTCGAAGACAAGGTTTTAAGTGCTCGCGAACGCTCTTTATCACGAGAAAAGCATCTTTACGCGTTACTACTAGAACAACTCAGCGATCGGCTGGCTGCCTTACAACAATGTGCCTTAGGGCTGGCACAACTCGACGTCTTACTCAGCTTCGCCAGTTGTGCCGATAGATACCAATGGTCAGCACCAACATTAGTCGAAGACCCGATACTCGATATTCGTGATGGCAAACACCCCGTAGTTGAGCAGGTAATGCAGCAAGCGTTCATCGCCAACGACACACAGCTCGATCAAACCAAACGCATGTTATTGATCACTGGCCCAAACATGGGTGGTAAGTCGACCTATATGCGCCAAACCGCACTCATTACTATTCTGGCCTATATGGGTAGTTACGTCCCCGCGACTCAAGCGACTATCGGCCCCATCGACCAAATATTTACCCGCATCGGTGCGAGTGACGACTTATCGAGCGGACGCTCAACCTTTATGGTAGAAATGACCGAAGCAGCGAATATTCTGAATAACGCGACCCATAACAGCTTGGTATTGATGGACGAAATCGGCCGTGGCACCAGTACTTTCGACGGACTGGCACTGGCCTGGGCCTGTGCCGATCATCTGTCACAAAAGTCAGGCGCGTTAACGCTATTCGCAACCCATTATTTTGAGCTTACCCAATTACCAGACCAATACAATAATATTTGTAACGTCCACCTGGATGCGGTGGAGCATGGCGATGACATCATCTTTATGCACCGAGTGAAATCAGGCCCAGCCAATCAAAGCTACGGCTTGCAGGTAGCCAAACTTGCTGGGGTGCCAAAATTAGCACTCCAACTAGCGAAGCGTAAATTGCATCAGCTAGAGCAGCAGTCGAATCAAACTGGGCCTCAAATTGATTTATTTTCAATGGCAACATCAGAGCCTGAGGATGAGCAACCCAACCCAACCATGGAGGCGCTATCTATTATAGATCCGGATGCATTAACTCCAAGACAGGCGCTAGATGAACTGTATCGGTTAAAAGCACTTGCGGATGTTTAATATCACTTTCTGACTCCCTGTATCAAGATAATCTACTTGAAGTTTGACTAAGGCCTAATTAGACTTCTAGTACAATTTATTCTTTAATTTAAGACTCGTTAAATAGTCATCATCAGAGGCTCCGCATGACATTCGTCGTACTCGAAAACTGTATCAAATGCAAATATATGGACTGTGTCGATGTCTGTCCTGTTGACTGTTTCCATGAAGGCCCCAACTTCCTCGTCATCGACCCTGATGAATGTATTGACTGCACGCTTTGCGAACCAGAGTGTCCAGCAGAGGCCATTGTGTCGGAAGATGACATGCCCGCAGGCCAGGAAAGCTTTCTTGAACTTAATGAAGAGCTTTCGGCGATTTGGCCTGTGATTGCAGCGAGCAAGCCACCACCAGAAGACGCCGTAGAGTGGGATGGTGTTGAAGGGAAGTTGGAACATTTAGAGCGATAACCCTTCCCCAAATCAAAGCTGGCTGGTAACGCTTTTCCTCAGGCAACTAGCCGGTACATATCATCCTAGATTTCCCCTACCACTCAATAGAAAAAAACAGAAAAGCCTCGCCGAATAGCTGAAGCTTCGGATAGGCTTTAAATAAGTCAACTGTAAAGATCAAGTCCTCTAACAGTGCTCCAAAATAATGACTGGGAAAAATTGCTCTTAAGTAGTGATACCAAAAAATTAGCACGCGAAACCCGTATCGACAATATGTATTTTTTACGAAAGAACGCTTATTATTTATCGGGTTTTTGATCTAAACAACAGCACGATATACAATAAATATCAGATCTAGGACGGCAATCCTGTTATTTTTATCACCAATTCTCAATGTAGGCAGCCCTGCCGCTATAAGCAGACTCGAAATCTTGGAGTGCCTTCGCTTGCACCTATGACCTAAACCAACCCGTCTTAGCTCGGCTAATTTTGCTTTGGCCCTAAGAATAGCCTCCGTTGAAGTTTTTCATATAGGTCAGGTCTTGAGACGCCCTTGTTAGAATTTTTCACAACAGCTGAATTAATCAGATCATCAACTATATTATTCGATTTTCCATCTAACTCAGGAACGCTGAGTGGATACATAGTCAGAATGCCCCTATGCCTCGGTAGACGATCAGTGATTTCTTTTCTCACAAATAGATCGGTTAACCTTATTGGTAAAAACTAACCTTTTTATTGTACTGCTAATCGATCAGACACTTGCTTGGTTGCTAACACAGGGTCAGGAATATACGCCACTTCTTCAATACCGATATCGTCATCTCGTGGGCATTTATAGAACCTTAGGAGCCTGTCGGACTTAGGTTAAATCTACTGCGGAAAGACCATTTCGGCCAAATTTTTCGATTCAATTCGGAGAATAGAACCACTATTCGCCTCATTCGATCAAAAAATTTAACTCAAAATGACTTTCCCTCGCTACGATTACCTAAGTCCGACAGACCCCAGGAATCTAAAGTGACTGAAGCCAGCAGAAACTGCTGCCCCAGCGTGATGTATTGTGGCGGGGTTTCTTCAAAAAACAGCTCTATTAAAGTGATTACCTGCCTTGTGCCAACAATATGAACCACCCTAAATTCATTGGAGATTTGATGATCCACTTTTTAATATGCCTTTCATACTTAACAGCTAACTCGTTGCACTCACCTGAACTTTTGAATGAATTTACAGGGTATATAAAACCATTATCGATAGATAAAAGAGTTATTAGAGTTAAAAACGAAATTAACGGGCTTTATTAGGCAATAAATATTGTACAACACTTTTTTACGAACAGGTTTTATCCAGAAAGCACTTCATTACCGATGAAAAACGCTCACTATCGACCAGAAACGCATCATGACCACTGATTGAATCTATTTCGACATACTCAACGCATTCTTCACAGCTGCCGGCTTTTTCTAAACCACGAACAATTTCTCTTTGTTGTTCTGGCGGGAAGAGAATGTCGGTGGTAACGCCTATAATGAGTGCTGTTTTGACGTGAATTTTGGTTAGGCCTGAGTTGACTGATCCACCGTGGTCGGCAACATCAAACCAGTCCATTGCGCGTGATAAATAGAGATAACTGTTAGCATCAAAATTATGGATGAATTTATTAGCGTTGTAGTCGAGATAGGATTCGACTTCGAATTCGAGTTCGAATGGCGCACCGGTTCGGCGCTCTTTCGATATTCTTGATCGATCAAATCTCTGATGCCACTCTTCAGCCGCGCGATATGAGACCAAACCTAATTTTCGAGCGAGCGCCATACCCGAGTAAGGCGCTTCGTTTACGGCATAGTTACCGCCTTTCCATGCAGGATCAGATCGAATAATTTCGCGTTGGAGTGACCGCATGGCCAACGTAAAGGGGAGTGCGCGCGTCGCTGCTGATATAGATACCAAATAATCGACTTCGCCCGGATACTGCAAGGCATAGGCGAGCGCAACCATACCACCCATAGAGGGACCAATAACGGTGTGTAAGTGGTCGATACCGAGCTCGACGAGTAGGTGATGACCTGCTTTTGCTATGTCTTCAATTGTTAAATCAGGAAAGTCTAGCCCATAAATTTTGCCTGTTTTCGGATTAATCGATTCTGGGCCAGTGCTACCGAAACAACTACCAAGTGAATTAACACAAATAACATGGAATTCGTTGGTGTCTATCGGCTTACCCGGACCAATCATGTATTCCCACCAGCCTGGCGTTGGGTCCAGTTCTGATGATGCCGCGTGCGCACTGGGTGATAAGCCGGTAAAAATCAATATCACGTTGTCGTGATTACTAGACAGCGTACCCCAGCTCTCAAAGGCTACCGTTATTTTTGGTAATCTGCCCCCTCGCCACATAATGAAGTCACTAGTGCCATAGTCGCCTTTTAAATTAACAAATTGGGTGGCTGGGGTGATTGAGCGCCCAGTACCAGCAAGATTTTCAGTTGAGTTCATATTACATATATCTCTTTTGCAATACGCACTTCAAAAATTGAATCGGCTAACGTGATGCATGATTGCTGATCTAGGCATTAACGGCCATAATAAAATTCAACTGAGTCATATTAAGATAATAACATTTGGCGCTTCCCCTGCCAATTAGCCATCAGCTTGGGGTTTACGCACTCGGATCGACAGTTCTTTTAGTTGCTTGTCACTCACCGGAGAAGGTGCTTGAGTGAGCAAACAGGCTGCGGTCTGTGTTTTTGGAAATGCCATGACGTCCCGTATCGAGGTCGCACCACACATGAGCATAACCAGTCGGTCTAGACCAAATGCAATACCACCATGCGGCGGACAACCAAATTTGAGTGCAGTGAGTAAGAACCCGAACTTGTCTTCAGCTTCTTGCTCGTCAATACCCAATAGTTTTAGTACGCGCTGTTGCATGTCTACTTTATGAATACGAATTGATCCACCGCCCAATTCGGTGCCGTTCAACACTATGTCGTAGGCTCTTGATAGCATAGCACCGGGGTTTGCTTCAACTTCTGCCGGATCAGTTGTGCTCGGCGCAGTAAACGGATGATGCAATGCATTCCAACGATTTTCACGTTCGTCATGTTCAAACATTGGAAAGTCGACGACCCAAAGGAAGCGCCAGCCTGCTTCGACTAAACCCAGATCCTGTGCAACTTTCACCCGCAAAGCGCCCAGTGATTCGTTAACGATATTCACTTTATCGGCACCAAAGAAAATCAAGTCGCCTGTCTCAGCTTCAGTTCGTGAAATAATTTCGGCAATGGCCTCGTCAGGCAAAAATTTCAAAATGGGTGACTGCAACCCTTCACGGCCCTGAGTGACGTCATTACATTTAATGTAAGCCAATCCTTTTGCGCCATACCGACCAACAAATTCAGTATAACCATCAATGTCTTTACGTGATAATTTACTACCACCCGGCACACGCAATGCAGCGACTCGACCTTTAGGGTCGTTGGCGGGGCCAGAGAACACTTTAAATTCAACATCAGCAAGGATGTCAGATATGGTTTGTAGTTCTAGTGAGATTCTTAGGTCTGGTTTATCTGATCCAAATCGGTCCATGGCTTCGGCATACGGCATGCGCAGAAAAGGGCCGTCGATTTCTTGTGAGAGTACTTTTGAGAAAAGACCTTGAACCATTTTTTCCATCATCGACATGATATCGTCTTCATTCATAAACGAGGTTTCAATATCGAGCTGAGTAAATTCAGGTTGACGGTCGGCACGTAGGTCTTCATCGCGGAAACAACGCACGATTTGATAGTAGCGATCCATGCCCGACATCATCAGCAATTGCTTAAATAATTGTGGCGATTGCGGTAAAGCAAAAAAAGAACCACTGTGCGTCCGACTGGGCACCAGATAGTCCCGAGCGCCTTCAGGGGTTGCTTTGGTTAGCATTGGGGTTTCGATGTCCATGAACTCTTCTGCTTCTAACCAACTGCGCATGAAATGCGTTACCCGAGCACGCAATTGCATTCGATATTGCATTTCAGGACGGCGTAAGTCGATGTAGCGGTATTTCTGCCGAATGTCGTCGTGCACATCGTCGTCGAGCTGAAATGGTGGTGTCTCAGAACTATTTAATATCTCCAAGTCCAGTGCCAATACTTCGATTTCACCCGTTGACATGTCTTTATTGGTGGTACCTTCTGGACGCGCTCTTACCAAGCCCGTAATTTTCAGTACAAATTCATTTCGAACTGATTCTGCAGTGCCGAATAAGGCTTCATTATCAGGGTCGACCACCACTTGCAAGATGCCCTTCTTATCCCGTAGGTCAATAAAGATAACACCACCATGGTCGCGACGACGGTTTACCCAGCCACAAACGCTAATTTCCTGGCCACTATTTTCTTGGTTGAGTTCACCACAGTAATGCGTACGCATGTTTTTTCCCAAATTTTGATGCTAATGATTTATTGATAATTAATATCGGCTGACATTTAAAACACGTTGGCATTATTCACCGAGGGCCTAAGTGTATTTTAAGACAGCCTATTTTAAATAGGCCCGTCTTAAATAGCCATGTCTGTCGAAGTATGTAATCGGGTTTATCGCTAGTTTGCCGCTGCCTTAGTTGTTGACTTGGACGCGGTTGTCTCTTTTTTACTGGTACTGGCTGATTTTTCCGATGGAGTACTTTTTTTATTACCCGAATCGGTACTTTTTTTACTAGCCGGATCGGCGTTTTTTTTATCACCCGAATCGGCCAAATTTTTCTGATTACTCGATTTAAAGTCGGTCTCATACCAACCCGAACCACTCAATCTAAACTGTGGCGCCGAAATCATTTTCTTCAAACTCGGCTTAGCGCAGGCTGGGCAATCGGTTAGTAGTGGGTCACTAATCTTTTGTAATTCCTCGTGGGCATGGTCACACTCGGTACAAACATACTCGTAAATTGGCATTGCCGGGTTCTCTTAAAGTGATCCTAATAGGCTAGTAATATGCAACAAATGATGAAGACAGCGGCATACGAAAATAAAAGGCATGAGATTCTATAATAGTCTCGTGTAATTTCCAACAAACAGCTGGATTAATATTGGGTTTAAAGCTAGCAATTAAAACAACAGCCTGCATTATTCATACTACTTTGATACTTAAATTAGCGAAAGTAATCGATATACTTTGCAGTGCTGTCAAATACCAACCAAATTTGACCATAACGCCCTTTGAAAACACCGAGTAATACTTCATCTGGCGTTTTTTTATTTTGTTCTAGCCACTCATCATAGCGCTGTTGAGCACCGGATAGCCCTAAAATCGTCAACGTATTGATTTGACGTTGCTGAAGGGCAACCAATAGCTTTTCAGCGGGTTGATAGAGTTGAATTTGAGCATAATCAACTATGTTATCTCTAGCCTTTATTCTCAATACTTTATCCAATACCGCTCTATCGAGTGGAATATGTGACCAGATAATCGGCGGTTTTTCAGCACTATATTTTTCAAGTTTCGACATTGAACCTAACTGCGATCCATAATCGCGTTCGAGGACAGGCAAGAAAAAATCACCTGATAAAACGATAGCGACAGGCCTTTGGTCATAAGTAGTAGCAACACCATAAATCAGAGCGCCGATTTGAACTACCACAATGATCATCAAATCGAACAGTATTTCATTGCGCTTTTTCGAATAATCAAATATTACAAAGGTGACCAATGGCCCAAGCACTAGATCAACAGCCGCTATAATTCGCATGCCCTGCCAGCCACCATCAACTGAGAAGTAAGGCTCTGGATACCAAACATAATAAATTTGATAGGCTAAAATAATAAAGATGATTAGGCTAATGCCTAAATGAACGGCACTTGCCTTCAGTTTGGTTTTAAGCAACACTTTGTTAAATTTCATAACATTCTCGACGCCTAATCAATTGTCTACCTACCTACTCGAAAACTAAATATGACTGATGAATCCAATTTATTCAAGGTGACTGCTCATCATAGAGGCTTGTCGATTAAGACTAACGCTAATACTTTGGAGCTACGCTCTAATTCAAACACATTACAAAGTGTTATCAATATTGACCACCCAGAGAAATTAGCGCTCAAAAATTTACAGTACTTGGTAGCCATTTTGTTGTTCATGCCTCAGCCAAAAAGTATTTTATTGTTAGGGACGGGTGGTGGTTCCCTAGTTCATTTTATTCGTCACCATTATCCAAACAGTCATCTCACCGGTGTCGATATCGACGGTGAATTACTCGACTTGATGCACGACAAGATGTATTTGCCACAAGCTGATGACCGCCTAACTTATGTCATCAGCGATGCAGCTAAATATTTACAACGCTGTAATTCGACCTTCGATTTGATACTGGTTGATATTTTCATCGGCGACCAGTCACCCGACTGGCTGCTAAGCGCCGATAATATGCATCGCCTTTATAGCCTACTCAACAAATCGGGTGCGGTGGCTTATAATTTGCTCATCGATGATGAATCCGAATTTAGCCAATACTATCGAGATTTACGTAACGCCTTCTCTCAACAAACATTGTGTATTCCGGTTGCGGGATATGACAATACCATTGCTTATGGTTTTCGTTATCAGGCTGAAGAGCAGGATATGTCCTCGCACATGCAACGGGCGCTGGAGTTAGGAGAAACCCATGACATCAACTATATGGAAATCCTGTCCGCTATCTATGCGACTAATCCTTCAGGGGATGGAATTATATAGTTGCGTCAAACGATTAACAACATCACTCAGCAGCTAGTAAAAATAGATTTAGGTCGGTAAACAATCTGCCTAACCGCGCTGTTATTAGTTTAATACCTAAAATTAAATACACTATAGCTACGCTATCTGGCTCACTCTTCTGAGTGGTTATTGATTCTTCGAACCGCCCTTACAAGCTGGCGAAGCCGTAACACTTCCACCACGTTCAGCCCATTCACTTGCAGTCATCGTATGTAACGCAAGTGCATGAATTTGCTTTAATTCTTGTTCCAACGCTTTATTCACCAAGCGATGCCGCTTTATCAACATTAAGCCGTCGAATTGCTCAGTGACGATAGTGACCTTAAAGTGAGACTCAGATCCTGGTGCGACACTGTGCATGTGGCTTTCATTTTGTATGTCGAGAAAGCTCGTATCAAAAGAGGCTGTCAGCTTCGATTCAATAGTATTTTGCATGATCATAATTGTTCAGCCTAGTTAGATGTTTAGTTATACGGGACAAGCCTAAACGAACGCTTTAGAGATTTCAATTAGCACTTTAATACTATCGCAGACGTCATCACTCAGCTGATTTTTTTGTTGGCTTCCTCTGTCATCATTTGGATCCAACAGGCTTATTCGCACACTGACCGCTCTATTACATTTGTAATGTGGTTTTACATTGCCCTCTAGTAGCCTGTCGGACTTAGGCAATCGTAACGAGGGAAAGTCATTTTGAGTTAAATTTTTTGATCGAATGAGGCGAATAGTGTTTCTATTCAACGAATTGGACCGAGAGATTTGGACGAAATGGCTTTTCCACAATAGATTTATTCTAAGTCCGACAGGCTCCTAGATACTGAAAAAAATTGACCTTAACCTTCCTTAACAGATCGTTTAGCCCAGTTTACTATTGGCAAGGAGAGTTATTTTCCAAAGACGAACTCACCAGCGTCGTCAACAGCTACCTGAATCGTATCTCCAGCACCATATTTTTCCGCCAACAGTGCTTTAGCAATTGGGTTTTCAATAACTTGTTGTATCAATCTTTTCAACGGCCTCGCACCATAAACTGGATCAAACCCAACTTTCCCTAGCTCATCCAATGCTCCCTCGCTCATCACCAACAATAACTCTTTCTCCTTTAGTCGGCTTATCAAGCGGTTAAGCTGAATAGACGCTATGACTCTAATCTGAGCCTGGGTCAATGCGTGGAACACGACCGAGTCATCGATCCGGTTGATGAATTCTGGTCGGAAATGCTGCCCAACTTGGCGCATCACTTCCTGTTTTATCTCGTCATATTGCTTTTCACCTGTCATCGACTGTATTTCGGCCGAACCCAGGTTAGACGTCATTATAATCACGGTGTTCCGAAAATCGACTGTTCTGCCCTGGCCATCGGTCAGCCTGCCATCATCCAGTACCTGCAATAAAATATTGAATACATCTGGGTGCGCTTTTTCGATTTCATCCAACAAGATCACCGAATATGGCCGACGACGAACGGCTTCCGTGAGGTAGCCACCTTGTTCATAACCAACATAGCCTGGGGGCGCACCAACCAGACGGGCTACGCTATGCTTTTCCATAAACTCAGACATATCGATACGAACCATCGCGTCCTCTGTATCAAATAGAAAGTAAGTTAGGGCCTTGGTAAGCTCAGTCTTACCGACACCTGTCGGCCCCAAAAATAAGAACGAACCATTGGGACGATCGGGGTCAGATAACCCAGCTCGCGATCGCCTTATCGCATCTGAAACCGCTGTTACAGCTTCACTTTGACCGACCACTCGTCGACCTATCTGCGCTTCCATGTCGAGTAATTTGTCACGATCTGACTCCAGCATTTTAGAAATAGGAATGCCGGTCCAGCTCGCTACAACAGCGGCTATTTCTTCTTCTCCAACCTTATTAATGAGCAATTTCATGTCCTGCATTTCGACATTTGCAGCTAAGTCTAATTGCTTTTCGAGTTCGGGGATGCGGCCATATTGAAGCTCTGACATTCTAGCCAGATCACCGGCTCTTTGCGCTGTCTCTAGATCCAATCGGGCTCGTTCTAGCGCTTCTTTTATATGTGTGGACCCCTGTAGGGCAGCCTTTTCAGACTTCCACACTTCGTCAAGATCCGAGTATTCTCGTTCTAATCGAGCTATCTCAGACTCAAGAATATCGCGTCTTTTTTTACTTGCAGCGTCGCTTTCCTTTTTTAATGCTTCTCGTTCTATCTTGAGCTGAATTAAACGTCGCTCAAGCCGATCAAGTGCATCGGGTTTAGAGTCGATTTGCATCCGAATTCGGCTGGCTGATTCATCAATCAAATCAATCGCCTTATCAGGCAATTGCCGATCGGTAATATAACGAGATGATAGCTTCGCAGCGGCGACAATTGCGGGGTCTGAAATATCAACACCATGGTGGAGTTCATAACGCTCTTTTAATCCACGCAATATCGCGATGGTATCTTCAACTGATGGCTCGTTGACTAACACCTTCTGAAAGCGTCGTTCTAACGCGGCATCTTTTTCAATAAACTGGCGGTATTCGTTTAATGTGGTGGCACCAACACAATGTAGCTCCCCCCTCGCTAATGCCGGTTTTAGCATATTGCCCGCATCCATCGCCCCTTCGGCTTTACCGGCGCCAACCATGGTATGTAACTCATCAATAAACAGGATGATTTGTCCATCTTGCTTTGATAAGTCACTCAATACGGCTTTTAAACGCTCTTCAAACTCGCCCCGAAATTTAGCACCTGCGATCAAAGACCCCATGTCAAGCGAAAGCACGCGTTTACGTTTTAATCCTTCAGGCACTTCACCATTGATAATTCTTTGCGCTAAACCCTCTGCGATAGCCGTCTTTCCGACACCTGGTTCGCCAATCAAAACGGGGTTGTTTTTAGTTCTGCGTTGAAGCACCTGTATCGTGCGTCTTATTTCTTCATCTCGCCCAATCACAGGATCCAGCTTGCCCTGCTCAGCGCGTTCGGTCAGATCGACCGTATATTTTTCCAGTGACAAGCGCTGATCTTCAGCATTGGCATTATCGACACTTTGACCACCGCGAATGGCATCAACCGCTTTGGCAATGGTGTCTTTTCTGGCACCAGATGACAGCAAGGCATCGAACAAGGGGCCTTTTTCATTCATCGCTGCCAGTACGAATAGTTCAGATGATATGAATTGATCCTTACGCTGTTGCGCTAATTTATCAGTTACATTAAATAATTTGGCTAAGGCATTAGAGATGTGCAGATCACCGTTGGCGCCCTCGACTTTCGCTTGTTTTTCAAGCTGCTCGCCTAATTGCGAACGCAATAAATTGAGATTAATCCCAGCATGAGTAAATAGAGGTCTAACCGAACCACCCTGCTGGTCCAGCAATGCCAGCATTAAATGCACCGGTTCGATGAACTGGTGATCACGCCCGACAGCCAGCGATTGAGCATCGCCCAATGCCGCTTGAAATTTACTGGTTAGTTTTTCCATTCTCATGTTGAATCATTTCCCTCGCCACGAATGCCGATCGAACGTTATTTATCAAATTTTTAATTAGTTATTAAGTGGGATGCACATTCAAATTTTCAAGCATTGGAGGGTATCCAGATTAAACTCGCCATACGGCCAGTGATGGCTTGACGTCGGTAGGAAAAATAATCGGTTTCATTGCTGTAACTGCATAAATTCGATTGTGTGACAGCAGCCACACCCAGATGTTTGAGTGAGTCACCCGCTATACCTGGCAGATCACAAAGCCAATGGCTCGGACGGTTGCTGATAAATCGGCGGTGAATCGCGTCCTGTTGTTGGACATATTTATCGATGAACGCCTGCCTTATTTCATCGCCTACTTCGAATTTTGGCTGGCTAATAGCTGGGCCTATCCAAGCCATTAACTCGTTGGCTGGTGACTGCATTTTTGCGATAGTTGTCTGCACGATGCCATCCAGCAATCCTCGCCAACCGGCATGAACCGCAGCCACTTCGGTGCCTGATCGATTACATAATAAAATGGGCACACAATCGGCAGTCATCACTATGGCAACCTGGTCAACTTGGCGAGTAATGGCACCATCTGCTTCACGGTTTGTTTCAGATTCAAGTGTTACGACTTTTATGCTGTGGGTTTGCTGCAACCAACAAGGTACTGAAGGTAAAGCTTGTGATGACAGGATTTCTCGATTACGCAAGACTTGATCAAAGTCATCACCGACATGCTCGGCTAAATTAAACGAGTCAAATGGTGGCTGACTAGCGCCACCTGATCGAGTGGTGTAAAGCGCCTTAACCGTTGGTGGAACTGACCATTCGGGTTTATGCATAGTCACTACTAAATTTTCGAATCGTCGCTTTGAATCGACGCTCTGAGACCGCCCAGCATCTTTTCAAAGTCTTTAGGTATCTCAGCCTCAAAACGGCAAGGTTTTTTTGTTTTTGGGTGGTCAAAACTGAGGTATCTGGCATGCAATGCCTGTCGCCCGAAATTGCGCATCATTTCGCCCAATTCAGAAGCTATGCCCGTTGGTAGCCGAAAACGCCCACCATAAAGAGGATCGCCTAATAAAGGATAGTGGATATGCGCTAGATGAACTCGAATTTGATGTGTACGACCAGTCTCAAGTTGAACCTTAACAAAGGTATGGTGCGAAAATTTCTCCGCAACTTGAAAATGAGTAATGGCATGCTTGCCTTTAACTTGGACTGCCATTTTTTTGCGATTAACAGGATGTCGTGCGATCTCAGTTTCGATAGTTCGTCCCGCGGTCACAACGCCTTGTGCGATTGCAATATATTCTCGCTTCACCAATCGTCGTTGCAGTTGATCCACCAGATTGGCGTGCGCTTGAAGCGTGCGCGCAACGACCATGACACCCGTCGTATCTTTATCTAGCCGATGTACGATGCCGGCACGAGGTAATTGCTCTAGATTAGGGTCAATATCAAGCAAGCCATTCACCAAAGTGCCACTGGCGTGACCTGCCGCTGGATGAACCACCAGATTGGCTGGCTTATCAATTATAAAGAATTCATCATCCTCGTGGATAATATTGAACTCAATCTTTTGAGGCAAGTCCGAAATCTTTGCCACAAAAGGTATATCAAGATCGATTAAGTCGCCTGCATAGACTTTCTGTTTCGGCTGGCAAACCTGCCGATTAAGCTGAATAAAATCCGATTTAATCCAGTTTTGTATGACACTTCTGGAGAAATCGGGTAATAACCCATGAAGTGCTTGGTCCAATCTTGAACCAGAATACTCGCTTTCGATTCGTATCTGTTGCTGTAATAATTTCATCGGCTGGTTATACTGTTTGTTTGCACTTTCAGCAAGTCGATTCACGAGTTAAATTTACCCATGCTTACACGTTCAATCCTATTTACTATATGCACCCTATTGCTGGCATCCTGTGGTCCTGTTAAAGAAGTCGATATTACTGAAGGCTGGGATGTTGAAAAGTTATTCCGTAATGCCCGTAGTGAGATGAATAAGGGCAATTATAAAACAGCTATCGATCGATACGGAACGCTCGAGGCACGTTACCCTTTTGGCCATTATGCAACTCAGTCCCAGCTCGATATCGCTTACGCCTACTTCAAATTTGGCGAAGCTGATTCAGCTATCGCGGCTATTGAGCGTTTTATTAAATTAAATCCACGTCACGAAACTACCGATTATGCTCATTATTTACGGGGTATCATCAATTTTAATCGTGGAGGCTCTGTACTCGACATGGTTGTCGATCGAGACCTGTCCAATTTTGATAGAAATATTCTGCTCACCGCTTATAGCGACTTCGAGCTCGTAATTCGTAAATATCCAACGAGTCTTTATACCGACGATTCTAAACAACGTATCATTTACCTGCGTAATGAACTAGCTCAATCAGATTTGAAGATCGCTCAATATTACGCCTCGCGCAGCGCTTGGGTTGCTTCCGCTAATCGAACTAAATCAATTATTCGAGATTACCCTGGGACAAATGCCATAAAGCAAGCCCTCGAACTACAACTGCAGGCTTATCAAGCACTCGGGCTGGATGAACTTGTGACGGACACAAAACGAATTATCGACCTCAATTACGCCAGTGGCTCATAAAAATGTCCAACTGAACTTCAACACGCCTATCGCCAGATTACCCTATGGCTATTTTAGCCATATTCATTCAATTCTATTAACTGCCTGACAGAAGTGGAGGCACAAGAAGAGCAACTTTGCTTACAGGACTTCTAGATTACAACCACACTAATAACGTTAAATCCGTGAAATACACCCTGAGAGGGAATTAAAAGTCAGCATCAGATTTGCGGCCTTTTGACGCAACTAGTCATCGAGCTAAACGCCATTGCCGGTATTGCGCGTTTAAAGAAGCAAAGCAAATATCTCACGATTATCGACTTATATTAGCGCTAGGTGTATCTATAGTTTTTTCAGCATAAACTGCTTTATAGTTCGTTATGGCAAAAAATTACATCTCGGTTGCTGATACCCACAGGCCGACCATTATTAGGTGGTGTGAATGATAAACAGAGCCATATTTTGGTTTATAACGCGATTGTAAGTTAAACACATAAGCAAATGTAATAGTGATGCTAGCAATACCTAACCTCTAGCTCTAACCTCAGGTGCCCTTGCTCTGCAAAAAGAAACGCATCATCCATTGCGCCCAAACTTTGACATCTGGCACACCATTTTCGAGCTTTCGTCTCGCCTTAGCTAAGTCTTTTTCGGACAGACGGGTAGTTGCAATGAAATTATTCATGGCCCGCTCAGGCTGTTCAGGATGGCCCTGCAGACACAGTATGTTGTCACCAATCGTATAGGCAAAATTTGGATAATCATCACTGTGAGCAAATGCCTTTGCCCGGTCTGGTAATCGCGTCACTCGTTCCTGATTGAAGTGATACAGACGGGTATTATTTGCCTTCGGTTCCATCCAGGCGTAGTTTGTTTCGGGCTGAATGCGCAGGTTATAGCTACCAATCATCCAGCCATTTTCATTGTTTGATACTTCTCCACCAAAAGTTTTAGCGATCAACTGATGCGCAAAACAAGAGCCTATTATGCGCTTATTTTTTTGATTGGCCTCAATGATAAGATTTGACAACCGCTGCATCCACTCAAAATCATCTGACACTCTAGCGGGGCTGCCGGTCAACATAAAAGCATCATAATCATCCACCGATTCAGGGAATTTCTGCTCTGAAACATAGTAGGTTGAAAAACGAGCTAAGGCGTTCTCAGGTGTCAAAAGATCAATAAACTTCTGAGCATCGGTTATGCCGCCGTCATCTGCCCAGTATTTTCTTGGAACCGAGTCGAGCACTGCAATTTTTATTTCTTTATTCATTTTGAACATCTTAGTTTGACGTTATATCGCTTTCATAAAGTTTCGATATATAGACTCTGCGCATGACAGGAAATCTTGCATACTGTGATCAGCGTCAGCATTCATCATATTCAATCCCTGCTGACCTAAAGTGCTCATCAGCGCTTCACGATAAGCCGGTACTGCGCCCCAGTTGTCGACTGTGTCTTCCTCTACTTCAACATGATATTGCATTGACCAGGCATTATCACCAACTCGCATGGCCTGAATTCGACAATACTCTGAGCTGGCTAATATAATGGTGTTTTCTGGTTCCTGTGCGACTCGAACGGAATGCCATTGCAAACATTGTTGACGTGCGGCAATGCCATCGAACAGTAGGTCGCGTTGACCCGCCTCAGTCAGTTCGACCTCCATAATGCCAATTTCAGGTGGTCGTTGAGGTCCACAGGTACCGCCCATTGCATCGGCTAACAATTGGTGCCCTAGACATAACCCAAGGTAAGGTTTTTTTAATTCTCCCACCCATCGACGAATAGCCGCTTTTTCGGCCACAAGCCAGGGGTACTCCTCAACATCCCAAACATCCATTGGTCCCCCCATAACCCAGAGTGCATCATAATGATCAAAATCAGGAATCACTTCGCCATGATTAAGGTGAACCACATCCCATTCGACATTATCGTTGTCGAGAAAACGTCGTAATGAACCCGGATGCTCACAATCAATATGTTGGAATACAAGTAAACGCATGCTGTCAGTATCCTTTTTTAATCTGTTCTATTCATTTAAACTTTAACCTGACACTTTTCGTCTAGTACTCGCTAGAGGTTCGATTGGACATCATTTTAATTAGCGAGGCCTTTGGTATTTTATCAGCATTGAAACACTGCCATCGGTTCATGTCTTTCAGAATGCCCTTCATCATCAAGTAAAGAGCATCAAACCGTATTTTTTACCTTCAAATATCACCCAATTATAAAGCATGCTGTTGCATTTAAACTCAATACTGCACGCTGACTGGCTTAACTTCTCGTTTAACGAATAACAACAGCAGTGCCTAAGATGATAACAAAAACTATCTAAGGACCTATATCAAACAACTACTTCAGCCCTCAAACGTCTCAACATAAACAAAGATCGAAATTGAAGAAACATCAGCAATGTAGATGGGAATTATTAATATTTCCTCAGAAGCATGTTCAGCATTAAATAAATCACTCACATTAACTTTAGCGATCTGGGTTAAGCGTTCAACATTTTAAACTTGAATGGTTACTTGGCAAGGTTTCGTGCCGAAGGCAGTTTTTTAGGAGCCTGTCATTGCTAAAAATGGCTAGTTTTGCTCGTATTAGCGACCGTCTACAACTGACAATAGGAATCACCGCTAGCGTTCGTTCAGCTCATCTTGTTTTGAGGTCAACTCGGTGATTAACTTGAAGCAATCATCGAATTAATAAGGTAAGGGTTTTATGCGATTGCTGAGAAATGGGCCATCTTGGGCCCAGTCATTTCAGTAATCATAAAAAGCACCCGCAAGATGCTTTTTGTGTCAAGTTGATTAGCCTCGTTTAAAGGCGCAAGCCAAACTCAATTCACGTAGTAAACCAACACGTAAACAGACAATAAAATGACAATCCACAACGCGGTAGCCCCAATCGGCCAGGTGCGCGTAAATACGCCTTTTCGATTGCCCGATTCAGTAACCCCAAAATGTCGGCGTGCAAACTGATGAAGATTATCAAAGCGATTCTCAGCTAACAGTGCCAACTGACTACTAACCGAGGAAACAACTGTCAGCGTTGTCTCACCGAGCCGTGTAAATAATACTCGCCAAAGCCAGTCGAAGTCGAGACTGATCGTTAGTGTGCGTTTCATCAGCGGTAACAAGAGGAAAAATGCAAGTCCTGAAAACAGCAGCAATTGTAGATAAAACAACACTTTACCGGGTGAATAGGCCTGGTAATCGGTCGCATAAGGCAGAAACGGATATAACAGTTCAGGGAAAATACCGAGCAAAAGGCAAAGTGTAGAGAAAATAATCATCGCCGCAGCCATATTCCAGGGTGCATCGGCGGGGCGAAGCTTGGAATCTTTTTGAAAGAATACGAACCAAGGAAATTTAATACCAGCATGCAAGAATACACCGGCTGACGCCGCCGCGAGTAAGAAATAAACCAACATTAGACTTTCATCAACCGCAGCCTGCGAGATCATTGTCTTGGTAGTAAACCCAGAGGTAAAGGGAAAGCTCGATATCGATAAGGCACCAATAATGCCGCAGATGGTGGTCACCGGCATGGTCCGAAATAGTCCGCCAAGATCAGTACATCTTGTTTTACCCGTACGGTAAATTACCACTCCCGCACTCATGAATAGCAAGCCCTTGTAAATAATGTGAGCAAAGGCATGAGCAGCAGCACCATTCAACGCCATCTCTGTGCCGATCCCGATGGCACAAACCATGAAACCAACCTGATTAACAATCGAATAAGCCAGAATCCGTCTTATATCATTTTCCAGCAAAGCATAGATAATTCCATACATGACCATAAAAGTTCCAATCCAGATCAACATTTTCTCGCCAGGAAATAGCAGTATCAATGCCAGTACTGCCGTTTTGGTCGTAAATGCAGAGAGGAACACTGAACCTGTAGGGCTGGATTCGGGATAGGCATCTGCAAGCCAAGCAGATAGTGGTGGCGCAGCGGCATTGATCAAAAGGCCGATCAAAATCAGCCATGTATCAAGATCGGTAGCGAGCATAGGACGAATATCAACAGAACCAGTATGAACTGAGATTCCATCAATACCAATCTTCAGGATAACGCCACCCAACAGATGTAAAATGGCGTAACGGATACCAGCAGCCCTGGATGCTGGCGTGCCGCCTGACCAAACTATCACCGTTGAAAACAGTGCCATTAATTCCCAGAATACAAACATCGAAATCAGATCGCCTGCGAAACTGACGCCAATCGCGCCAGCCGCATAGGTATAACCAGCCGCAAGCTCCCACCACTTAGCGATTCGGAATGAGTAGAGACCACCAACAAAAGCCATCAATGCAAAAACAGTCGCGAACAGACGGCGAAGCGGGCTACCTTCAATTGGCTCAATCTGGTACTCAAGAAAAGGCAACGTCAACACCACGCCATCTGGCACTTGCCATACTGCCCATAAAGTCAGAAGCGGCGCAATTAAAATCACTATTGCCCGGAGCTGGCCACGAACCAGGCCGATTAGCGCGGCACCGACAAGCAATATCATCGCAGGGGGGAGCCAATCAAACATCAGATTTCTCCTTGTAATAATTCTGATCTCGTTTCAATATCAGACCCAGTGCTTTCGCAGCTAGTACCATCAACAAACAACAAACAAACCCAAATATTGCGGCAAATCCAAGCCACCCATCAACCACAAAATAGCCCTTAACTTTAATGAAAAATTGAGCCACAACGGTCAAAGCCAGCACGCCAAAAAACAATTTCCAAAGCAGTCGGATAGTATTGGGCCTCGCCAACCAAGCATCCTGCTGATGCTTTTCATTCATCGCCAGCCTCCAAAAATCTGTGACTCAAGTTCGATCGCTGAGGCATTAAAAAGGAAAAATGCGATTGTTAAGGTCGCGGTTAAAGTCAGAGCTAGTACCATAGGCCAGGGAGCCTCTCCATGAGCCTTATTTTCTGAATCGGCGACGGGCATGAACCAGACGGCATAAATAATGGGTAGAAAATACGCGGCATTCAACACCGTACTGAGAACGATAGTTATTAAGGCAACATAATTATCAGACTGTAATGCACCAGCCAACATATACCACTTGGACACAAAACCGCCCGTGGGGGGGACACCTATCATACTCAGCGCGCCAATCGTAAAAGCGGTCATGGTCCAGGGCATGAGCTTTCCTATTCCAGCTAGCTGAGGTATTTCGGTTTTTTTAGACGCTACATAGATCGCGCCAGCAGCAAAAAACAAGGTGATTTTACCAAACGCATGCGCCACGATATGAAGTGTTGCACCGATCTCAGCCGCAGGCGTCAAAATCGACACCGCGAGTACCACGTAGGACAATTGCGCTACCGTTGAGTAGGCCAGTAATCGCTTAAGATTTTGCTGACGCAAAGCAACAATACTGGCCGCGAGCACGGTAAAGGCAGCGGCGTAAAGCAGCCAGTCAGTACTCGGGGTTGCAGCCAGAAGATCGATACCAAATATATAGATAATAACCTTAGTAATAGTGAAAACACCGGCCTTTACCACCGCTACAGCGTGTAACAAGGCACTCACGGGCGTAGGTGCAACCATCGCAGCGGGTAGCCAGCGGTGCACTGGCATCACCGCAGCCTTGCCAACTCCAAACACGAATAGCACCAGCAGCAGACCAATAGCAGCACCTTCGATATGTCCATCAATAATCCCACCATAAACAAAGTCACCGTGACCAACGCTGACATAAGTCCAAATAATAGCAGGCAGAAAAAGGCCTATCGAGGTCGTCAATAGGACTCCGAGATAGATTCTTGCCGAGCGAACCGTCTTTTTATCGCCCTTGTGCGATACCAATGGATAAGTGGCTAGAGTCAGCATTTCATAAAATAGGAAGAGCGTGAACAGATTACCCGCAAAAGCGATTCCCAACGTTGCACTTATAGATACCGCAAAGAAAACATAGAACCGAGTCTGATTCGATTCGCCATTACCGCGCATGTAGCCAATCGAATAAATTGAATTGATAATCCACAGCCCAGAAGCCAGTGCCCCGAACAGCATTCCCAGAGGTTCAACTGCAAAAGCGATATCAATACCCGGCACGATTTCAAATAGAGTCAAAGACGGACGCTCACCTCTCATTTCATAGGGTATCAAACTCCAAACCGTGAACGCCGTACCTAAAGCAGTGACAAGTGTCACTGCCTCACGAAGATTAGCGCTGATTCGGCCTGCCAAAAGAATTCCAACCGCTCCAGCGAGTGGCAGTAACAATGCCATCATGATGATATCAGACGCACTCATCACAAATTCCCCAGCAAAATATTGGCAGCGGCCTGCGCCAGATCTAAAGGCACATCCGGTGAAAGGCCAAAATAAATATTGGCTAATGCTGCGGTCCATGCACCGAGCAGTAATGGCAACGGCGCTTCGCGTAATTGGCTACTATCATTCGAAAGCGTACCGAAGTAAGCAGACTCTATCACGCGCCAAATGTACACCGCAGCCATTAGCGAACTGATAAGAATG